>NZ_JBMQQG010000128.1:0-5506 GCF_057362405.1 Ginsengibacter sp. | reverse complement strand
ACAGGCTCTTTCCCTACTCGTATTGTGTTTTCTCCAATAAGATAACAACCCTATTGAGGTTGTCTTTGGCATTATTGTTGGGGTTTCGGCCTGCCTCCAAATGGAGAAAAGGCAATCGGGATTTTCGCATGCAGTCCGCATTTTTATTCCCTATTTTGGTTAAAGAAAATGACGGTGCGGTGAACTGTTATTAACCTGGTAATTTTGTCGTGTATCCGTAATAGTTAGTATAAGCTTCGGGAATTGTTTATTGGTATTTTAACGTGCGTAAGCATATCGCATAAACTTATATCTCAGCAGAGGGCGTAGCCCCCGGTAAGTCAACGATATTAAGCGCTCTGGCTTGCTTTAATATAGAAGATGGCTTTTAAATTTAAACCTGTATTATTATAAGACCAAAATTATTGAACAGTTATAGATACATCACACGACTCCCCACCAATCGGCGAAGGCCCAATAATATAAGGCGTATATGTAAAGGTTCCCGAAGACAAAGGTGTACCGCTGCCTTTGAGTGCGATGGAATACTCACCTGCTGCGGGAAAATTTCCAATTGCTGAAAAAACTACTCCATTAATCCTGGCCGTAGATATGGCGTAGTTGCCGGGGAGCGTAGCATAAGGTGTTATAGTAATTGTATTGCTGCTGTTTAATGCAACGCCTGCAGTGTAAGTTCCCTGTATAGATTGTGGAGCGCAAACCAACCCGGTTGGGGCAGTGCCCGATTGCAAAACATAGGTAGCAAGCGGCTCTGCACATTGCACCGGCAGGTTGAAACTGCAATGTGAGGAATCAGAATTTAAATTAAAAAACAGCAATCCGGGATCGCCTGGCATACCAACGCCTTTCAAAACAACGGTCTGCGGGCCGGCAGAATTGAAATGTCCTGACGCAGAGAAACTAATGCCATTGATCGTATCTGTTCTTATATTATAGTCACCCGGTGTGTTTACGATTACTTCGATGGTTATAGAGTTAGTTGCTTTTACCTCGGAACCTGCTGCAAAAACACCCTCAATTTTCGGGTTCGAGCAATCGTTGGGATAGCCGGAGAGTATATAGCTTGCCGGTGCCTGCTTCAATACATTCAATGTAAAATAACAACCATTAGTCCCGGGAATTTTGATTGTAAACGTGCCGGCAGAAGCAGGCGTGCCACTGCATTGAAGTGTAACAACCTCTGTACCTGTAGTTGCAAAATTGCCCGATGCGGAAAATGAAATTCCATCAGTGGGACTTGTGAAAATAGTATAATTGCCTGCGGTTGTTACCTGGACTGTAACCTGCAAATTGTTAGAGTTTCCTGTGGGTGCACCTGCAATATAATATCCGGAAAGTACTACAGGAGCACACGCGGCCGGCGAACCTTCTATGATGTAACTGGCCTGTGGCCCGCCTTCGTAGCTATATTCTTTCTGGCACGATGCAAACAGGACCAAGGCAAAGAGATAAACAAATGGGAAATAATTGTGAACTAACTTTTTCATAACTGTGCACAATTTAAATTAAGATAAGAGTAAAATAAAATTATTCCCGCTTAAAGAAAAATTTGCCATCAAAGGCGCAGGTCAATGTCATTTAGTAAAAGATCGGCATGTAAAACCAGGGAGGTTGCTTACAAAACCTATTATGATAAAACGTCAAAAGAAAACTTCTGGATTTAAGTTATTCCATCCTTCGGAAAAATTTCAACATCAGGTAGTAAGTGTCTAATCATAGAGCAATTTAAATAATCTAAACCTTTCCAAAACAGGAAACACAAGTATTTAGGAGATTTATTCAATATCATGTTAAGTACAACTGAAATAAATAGAATCAATAAACGTTATCTAATTTCGACATCTCCTTATTTTATTCAAATGAAAAAATTATTATTTATTTCTTGCTTCTTTCCAATAATAACATCTGCACAGAATTTTTATTTTTCCGGGCGGCTGGGAGTTGCCAATTATGAAGGTGATTTGAAAGCAAAGACCGTCTCACTTTCGCAGGCAAAATTAATGGGATCCTTAGGTGCGCAATACGACTTATCTGAACATCTCTCTTTGAGAAGTTATGTAACACTTACGTCGCTGCATGCTGATGATAAAAAAGGAACGCCCGCCATGCAGCGGAGAAACCTGAATTTCAGTTCAAAGATCGCCGACTGGGAATTGACCGGCCAGTATAATTTTCTAAGTCTGAATGAACACTGGTGGACGCCTTATATATTTGCCGGCATCGGAATTTATCATTTCAATCCATATACAAAAGATACAAGCGGTAAGAAATATTTTCTTCAGCCGCTTAGTACCGAAGGCGAAGGTTTCACCGCAGGTATAAAAAATTATAAACTCACCCAGTTTAGTGTTCCTGTTGGAATAGGAGCATCGTACTCAATCAACGAAGACATGCGAATAGGTCTTGAATTTGGTTATCGCAAAATCTTTACCGATTACCTGGACGATGTAAGCAATAAGTATGTAGACGAGGCTGCTCTCCTCAATGCAAAAGGAGCAAAAGCAGTTGAACTGGCTTATCGTGGCAATGAAGTGCAGGCCGGGCCGTATCCCGCAGCCGGCATCGGTCGCGGCAACCCGAATAATAAGGATGGATATTATTACATAGCGATAACTTACACCGTCCGTTATTTTTTCGACAAGTACAAACAGATCGCCGGAATTCTTCCCGGAAAGAAACAGAAAAAAGTTGGCTGCCCGGCTACAAGGCAGTATTGATCTTTAAATATTGCGGAAGATTAGTTTCGCCGCAAACTGCCTTTTGCAAATTTTAAAAAAAATTGCCTCACTAACTCCCGGGTTCAACGTTAGCCGAACGTATTAATTCAAAAGAGTTCATGAACTTTTCAATAGATGAATTATCATCCTTATCCGCCGCAGTGACTATCTCCAGCATATAAAGCCTGTTATTCACCAGGTACAGACGAATGTTCATTACCGACTTCCCCTGCTGAATATCTAATTTCACCTGCCGCCCGGGGAATCCCTGAATTGCAGTTTTGGATTCGCTCACTAATTTACCATGAAAGTTATTTACGATACCGTCGATGGAATTTTTGAAGAATGCGTCAAGTTCGTTGTCGTTACCGGAATTAATCAAAGAGTCAGGATATTCGGTTTCGGTAAGGATATAAGCTAAATTGTCGTCGGCCTTATTAGTCGCGGCGTTATACGAGTAAATGTTCAGTTTCAAATTCCCTTTAGCGGTATTTACAGTGCCCGATTGGTCTGTTGGTTGACGAGGAAAAAAGATTTTACAATTTTCAGTTGTTACCATAGTCCAATCATCAATGGATTTAAATGAAAGAATGGTACATGCAAGGAGTAGCAGAACTGCCAGGGATCTAAGTGTTTTCATGTGCTGGGGCTTTAATAAAAAATGAGATTATAATTTACGAACGAATATAATCCCGATTCATTATCCGGCGTGGATAAATTATTTCTGAATATTTGAAACCGGAGGTGTAAAACGTCAGTCTATGGTCGCACCATAGATTTAAGGGTATGAGGAAAGGAATTTTTTACCTTATAATTAACTTCCATCATTTTGATCAGGCGAATTGTACCGAATACACCATGGGTAAATAGTTATTGATAGTTTGCCAGCTTTCACCCCTATCGGGCGAAAAGAAAAGATTACCGGTAGTTGTGCCGAAAGCAACGGCATCGCCGGAACTGTCCAACGCATGGCGATACACGATATCAAAACAGTTTTCCTGCGGCAATCCTTTGCGTAAATTTTTCCAGGTCTTTCCCCCATCGTCGGTGCGGCAAATACAAAGTGCACCTTTAATGGCCGTACGTGTCGTATCGCTATTGGCAGGACATACCCATGCCTGGGCAGGATCATCATCGGCTACGGAAAGTGCGAACCCAAACCTGGCGGGACCTTCAGACTGGCTTATCTCTTCCCAGTTCTTCGCTCCATCAATGGAGCGAAATATACCACAATGATTCTGCTGCCAGAGTATATCCGGATCTGTAGGCGCTGCAACCAGGATATGAGGATCATGTCCTATGTCCGATAGAGGGTCGGGCAGAAAATCTGCCCTGAGCCCTTTGTTTCTTACCTGCCACGTTTTGCCGGAATCATTTGTTTCAAATACCCCGGCACAACTGATGCCTACATGAATATGATTTTCATCCCGCGGATCTACCACAATAGAATGTATGCCCGGCTGGTCGCGGCCGCCACCCATCCAATGTTGTTTGCGGGTCGGATGGTTCCAAAGGGATGTTACCAGGTCGAATTGATCTCCTTCATTGTCGCTCACAAACAGACCACCGGGATCGGTGCCCAGCCATAGTCTCGACGGGAATGATTTTCCTCCGTTGGCAACAGACCATATGTAACGGGTGGTGGCCATTATTCCATCCTTTATTTCCTCACCTTGCGGATATGCGGGCGCTGCAACTTCGTCCCAGGTTTTCCCCCTGTCTTTTGAGCGGTGCAGCTTCACACCCCAATGACCATGATCCAAGGCTGCCCACCACGTACCGGAGCGGGCATCTTCGTAAGCTATAGAAACCGGCACTCCTTCAAAAGAAAGATTTTCCACCTCCCAATGATTATGGTGATAACGATAAGATATAAAACCTTTACGGGTGCCGAGAAGCAAAGTCGGTGTCATATAAATCGATTTTATTGTTAACCGCCGGATAAGGCTTGTATTATGTAAATCTCACTGTCCTGCGATAGCGGATCAGTTAGGCCATCACGGTCGTTTATGATGCCGCCATCAATAAATATATTTACATGGCCCCGCAGTCGACCCTGCTCATCAACCAAATAACTCCGTAAGGTTGGATACCCTGCTTCCACTTCATCTAAAATTTCCCGCACAGTAGTTCCCCTTGCTGGTAACTCCTTAATACCGGGAAAAAATCTTTCCAGCGCAGATGTAAATTTTACCGTTGCCATCGCAATACTTTTTATGTATTAAACTTCCAATCTTATATTAAAATATCAACGTAACTAAGCTACAAAATTATTTATTTAAAACGAAGAACAGGCGGGCACGATTTGAATATTGGGAAAAAAAATCCACCTAGGGATCGCCAAGAAATTTACCAGGTTTTATCATATTTCATTTTGCGAAACTGTTAATTTGCAAACGCCAAGTATGACGCTAACGGCAATGGGTAAGGTCAATTCAGCAGGTGCGAATCTTCTGTATTAAATGAATATGATTGTCACCAGGCAGATACCGGATTTGTTAACGCCCAACTCATAATCTTTTTTAAAAAAAAAATTCCTATTTGCTGCATTACCTTTATTACAAACTTTTCTTCCTGCCGAAATAATTGGCTTTGCAGAAGATTTTATCACATTCAAATTTAAGATACTAACGATGCCACTAAAACCATTCGACAAACAAACAGCGATTATAACGGGCGCCGGCCAGGGTATTGGTTTTGAAATAGCAAGACAATTATGTGCCAATGGTGCATCTGTGATTCTGAATGATGTGGATGCCGTTATGGCAAACGAAGCAGCCGCTAAAATT
>NZ_JBMQQG010000127.1:0-11825 GCF_057362405.1 Ginsengibacter sp. | reverse complement strand
TATTCGTTTTTCTCCATTCACAACCAATTCCAGTTTCCCTTCGCGTACTGTTACTACCTGTTCCTGAACGTGCGCATGTTCGGGTGCGCTGCTACCCGCAGTTACCTCCCAAAAAGCCAGTGTCATGTGTGTTGTATGTTCAAAACGACCAACAAATCCTGGAAAAGTTTCATTTAATTTTTTTTCCGCGAGAGTAATGAAGTATGACATGCGAAGATATTTTATGGTGACAAATATTATTGATTAAAGATAAGAATCGTGCGTAATTAATATAACCTAAGAATCTGCAATTGCGCACGTGTCATTTTATGTCAACATTTCTTCCTTAAAATATTTATCTTGAAAATCGTATGGTGGATACTATCCTGAAAAAATTGTGGCAACAGTCGCTGCATGACAACGGACGGGATGCAACATCCGTTGAATGGGATGAACAGGTAAATGCTATTTATGAACGTGGGAAAGGATTAGAGGAAACACTTAGATTTTTATTTCATCAAAAGCCATCGCTGGAAAGTTTTATTGAATGGATGCACCGGGGTACACGATCCCAAATTAATGAAGTATTGGTTGTAGATGTATTAACCGAAAACGAAATTAATTTCTTTAAAGAAAACGGCTACATAATAATTCCAAAGGCTTTAAGCAATGAACAATGTGAAGAGACCACAAAAGCAATTTTAGAATTTATTGGAGCAGATATTAATGATGCTTCAACCTGGTATCGGGATCATGAAGAAATGAGAGGACTCATGGTGATGTTCTATCATCATCCATCACTTGAAGTCATTAGAAATTCGCCGGTAATACGCAGAGCATTTGAGCAATTGTATGCAAGTAAAAAAATTCATAAAGTTATTGACAAGGTGAGTTTTAATCCACCCGAAACATCAACATTTAAATTTAAGGGAAGTCCGCTTCACTGGGATGTAAGTCTTACTCCGCCCATACCCTTTAGATTGCAGGGGCTTTTATATTTGAATGACGTAAGTGAAGATGGCGGTGCGTTCTGCTGCGTTCCCGGATTTCATACTAAATTAGAAAGCTGGCTAAAAGCTCTTCCGCCCAAGGCAAACCCCGCGGATGAAGCTGTCGCGCAATTAACGCCTATACCAATTACCGGGAAAGCCGGGGATTTTATTATCTGGCGGCAGGCGCTCCCGCATTGTGCGTCACCTAACAGAAGCAACACGCCAAGATTTGTTCAGTATCATACCTATGATCCCGACAATAAATAAGATGAACAGATTTGAAAATGAAATATTCTTTATCCACAAAAATCCTGGTCAATCAAAGACACTTTAACACCTCTTCCCCCATTCTTTCGGTTCCCAAAATATTATCCGGAGTTGTAGTGCTATCTGCAATATCCCTGGTACGATAACCAGTTTTTAAAACTTTATCAACGGCATTAATCACCGTTTCTGATTCCTCCTTCATTCCAAATGAAATATCTAATAACAAAGCAGCTGATAAAATAGAGGCCAACGGATTAGCCAGCCCTTTTCCCGTAATGTCATGAGCGGAACCGTGGATGGGTTCATAAACACCAGTGCCGTCGCCTATAGAAGCACTAGCCAACATTCCCATGGAGCCCGCGATTTGAGAAGCTTCATCAGTTAAGATATCACCAAATAAATTGGCTGTAACAACCACATCGAAACGTCTTGGATCCTTTATCAGCAGCATGGCCGTTGCATCTACAAACTGGTATTCCACTTCCACGTCAGCATATTCCGGTGCAATCTTTTGAACAACTTCTCTCCACAACCTCGAAGTTTCTAAAACATTTGCCTTATCAACCGAACATAATTTTTTACGCCTTGTTCTTGCCGCATCAAAAGCTTTACGGGCAATGCGCTCAACTTCATAGCGGCTATATTCCGCAACATCGTAGGCAGTGTCACCGTTATTCTTTCTTCCCTTTTCACCAAAATAAATATCACCCGTTAGTTCGCGAAAAAATAAAATGTCAGCCCCTTTTAAAATTTCAGGTTTAATACTGGAAGCTCCTAATAACTCATCGAATAATTTAATGGGACGAATATTTGCATAGAGGCCCAGTTCTTTTCTCATTCTAAGTAACCCCTGCTCCGGCCTTACTTTTGCTGAAGGATCATTATCGTATTTTGGATGGCCAACAGCTCCGAACAATACAGCATCCGATTTTCTCATCTTCTCCAAAGACTCATCAGGCAAAGGATTCCCAGTCGCTTCAATGGCAACATGACCTATTAACGCCTCATCATAAGTAAACGTGTGGCCGAATTTTGCGGCAATTTTATCCAGCACCTTTTTACCTACTGATGTTACTTCCTGCCCGATACCATCACCGGGAACTATCAAAATTTTTTTTGCTGCCATTGAAATTTTGTATTAATGAATCTGTAAATTATTTAGGTACTAAAGCGTGTTGAGCATTTTTAAGGTTGCTTTTATAGCAGCCACTGTCTGGTCGCTGTCTAATCCCCGTGTTTTAAACTCTTTATTGTTTTGGCTCCATGTAATAATTGTTTCGCACAAAGCATCACTCTTGCCGCCGGGGGGAATGCGAACAGCATAATCCGCCAGCAGTGGTAACTCGATTTTCTTTTGTTTATATACCTTTTTCAATGCATTCATAAAAGCATCATATTGTCCGTCGCCCTGGGCATTTTCTTCGAAACATTCGCCGTTCACGCAAATCTTTAATGTAACAGAGGGGTTTAAATCTTTTGAATGCGTGAGTACATAATTTTCGATACTTACTTTAGCTTCGATAGCATTGCCATCTAAAATATCAGAAATAATGTAAGGAAGATCTGCCTGGGTTAATACTTCTTTCCTGTCGCCTAATTCTATAATCTTTTGAGTTACTTTTTTGAGATCTTCATCTGAAAGAAGAATGCCGAGTTGTTGTAAATTATTTTCAATATTAGCTTTGCCGCTCGTTTTACCCAAGGCATATTTTCTTTGGCGACCAAATCGTTCAGGCATCAGGTCGCTGAAATACAATTTATTTTTTTTATCACCATCTGCGTGTATGCCTGCCGTTTGGGTAAATACATTCTCTCCTACCACTGGTTTATTAACCGGAATTCTAAATCCTGAAAACGTCTCTACGAGCTTGCTTACACGATACAATGACTTTTCGGCAACCGACAATTTTATGTTTGGCATAAAATCGTGAAGCACAGCGATAGCACTTGCCAAGGCTGCATTACCTGCTCTTTCGCCCATACCGTTGACCGTTAGGTGCAGGCCATGAGCCCCGGCCTTCACTCCTTCGAGGACATTTGCCGTTCCTAAATCATAATCGTTGTGGCCATGAAAATCGAAATGAATACCGGGGTAACGCTTTACAGTTTCCGAAACGAATTCAAAAACTTCCGATGGTGTTAAGATACCCAATGTATCAGGCAACATAATTCTCTTAACAGGCTGCTTTGTTAGAAAATCCAAATATTGCAAAACATAATCCTTCGAATGACGCATACCATTACTCCAGTCTTCAAGATACACATTGCATTCAATTCCCTTCTTCCTGGCTAGTTTTATTACCTCTGCTATTTCAGCAAAATGTTGCTCCGGTTTTTTCTTAAGTTGGTGTGTTAAATGATTGAGCGATCCTTTCGTAAGCAGGTTCATCACTTTCGCACCCGCTTTCTGCATCCATTGTATAGATACATCGCCATCCACGAAAGTGAGCACTTCTACTTTATTCAAAAATCCATTGGCTTTCGCCCATTTGGTAATTTTTTTCACTGCATCAAATTCTCCTTCCGATACCCGGGCAGATGCAACTTCAATCCTGTCCACTTTTACTTCCGTTAACAGGAGCTGTGCAATGGTTAATTTTTCAGATGCAGAAAAAGACACGCCGCTGGTTTGTTCACCATCGCGGAGTGTGGTATCCATAATTTCAATATAACGTTGTGGTTGAGGCATGTTCGTTTTCCTGGAAATATTTTAATAAAGGCTCTTTGATGCAAACGACTGTATTTCATTTCCCATAGCCTGCAAATAGTCGATATCATCATAACCGTTAGTAAGGTTATTTTTTTTGTACCCGTTAATTCCAAATGATTCTTTCTCTCCGGTTGCAAGGATCGTTATAATTTGTTCCGGTAGATTAACTTCAAGTTCCGCATTAGGATCAGCTTCAATAGCTTTAAATATTCTATCCAAAAATCCGTCGCTTACCTGCACGGGCAGTATGCCAACGTTAATACAATTATTCTTAAAAATATCTGCAAAAAAACTGGAAACAACGCAACGAAAACCATAATCGTAGACAGCCCACGCTGCATGTTCGCGGCTGCTGCCGCTGCCGAAATTTCTACCACCCACTAATATTTTTCCATGATAAACAGGATTGTTTAAAACAAAATCTTTTTTAGGAGTATCATCATTATTATATCTCCAGTCGCGAAAAAGATTATCACCAAAGCCTTTACGCTCTGTTGCTTTTAAGAAACGTGCAGGAATAATCTGGTCAGTATCTACATTCTCAATTGGCAGCGGAACCGCTGTGCTTTTCAGTATCGTAAATTTATCGTAAGCCATTGTTTTTAGATTTTAAGCCTCGCCCCTCCATGGTAGTCCTTTGGACAACTCACCCCGGACAAGCTCAGGATGAAAGGAGGACTAAAGTATTAGTATATTTATTTAAGTTTAATTGTTCTTCAATTTACATCGTACATCAAACGTCGTACATCCCACATCGTTATAAAAGTTCCCTTGGATCAGTAACAACACCAGTTACTGCTGCCGCTGCTGCCATAAAAGGGCTGGCCAACATCGTTCTTGCACCAGGTCCTTGTCTTCCTTCAAAATTTCTGTTGCTGGTACTAACGGCATACTTACCCGCAGGAATTTTATCATCATTCATAGCAAGGCACGCAGAACATCCTGGCTGGCGTAATTCAAAACCCGCTTCGGTTAATATATCTAAAATGCCTTCGTCTTTTATTTGCTTTTCAACAACGTGGGAACCAGGAACGATCCATGCAGTTACATTGTCAGCTTTCTTACGCCCTTTCACAATTGATGCAAAAGCCCGAAAATCTTCAATGCGTCCATTGGTGCAACTTCCTAAAAAAACATAATCAACTTTTTTACCAATCATAGCATCGTCTTCATGAAAACCCATGTAGGCGAGTGATTTTTCATAACTGGATTTGCCACCGCCGACCTGTTCTGCAGTTGGAATATGTTTGGTGATGCCCATTCCCATACCGGGATTGGTACCGTACGTTATCATGGGTTCGATGTCTGCCGCGTCATAATTATGCTCAACATCAAACGTGGCACCTGTATCCGTTTTTAAAGTTTTCCAATATGCCAATGCTTTATCCCATGCCTCGCCTTTAGGGGCTTTGTCTTTACCTTTTATATAATTAAAGGTGGTCTCATCAGGGGCAATCATACCACCACGTGCGCCCATTTCTATACTCATGTTACAAACGGTCATCCTTCCTTCCATACTCATGTTCTCAAATACATCCCCGGCAAATTCAACAAAATAACCTGTGGCGCCCGCCGCCGTTAATTTGGAAATGATGTAGAGTACAACATCTTTTGGTGAGATAGCTTTACCCAGTTTACCATTCACATTGATGCGCATTTTTTTGGGCTTAGGCTGCATAATACATTGTGATGACAGTACCATTTCCACTTCCGATGTTCCGATTCCAAAAGCGATGCACCCAAATGCTCCATGTGTTGATGTATGAGAATCACCGCATACTATTGTCATGCCGGGTAAGGTAATCCCATTCTCGGGCCCGATAATATGTACAATACCATTCTTAGGATTGCCTAACCCCCAGTGGGAAATGCCATATTTGGCGGAGTTTACTTCTAACGCTTTCAACTGGATCGCAGAAAGTGCGTCTTTAACCGGCAAATGCTGGTTAATAGTAGGCGTGTTATGATCGGCAGTGGCAAATGTTTTTTCGGGAAACATTACTTTCAATCCACGACTTTCCAGTCCCAGGAACGCGACGGGGCTGGTAACTTCATGAATAAAATGGCGGTCAATAAACAGCACATCAGGACCATCTTCGATGTTTCGAACAACGTGTGAGTCCCACACTTTATCAAACAAGGTACTTGGCATATGTTTTTGTATTTTTTTTATTGGAGTGCAAAATTCCTAAAATATCAGGACATTGTTGCGTTTTAAATGGTTTTTTATTTGATAAAATGATAAAAAATGTATGGATCCATTAACATTTATTTGGATAAGACTGAATTTAAAATCTGAAATGCTGAAAATTCCTCTACAATGCTGTAAGGAGGCTCATTTTAAAACAGGTCAAAATTTTCCCCTGTAAACCTATTTTTTTACGAGGGAAATTGTTTACGTCTTATCTTCCTGTCATGATTACAAAAGCCACTTTACTTAACGAACTCATTCACCATACGTATGTAATGCTTCGTCCATCTCCTGTCGCAGGAATAGGAGTGTTTGCTTTACGTTCTATTCCCAGAGGCTGCAGGGATATGTTCAGCAAACCGGATCCGAACGAAAAATGGATAATACTTACCAAAGAAGAAGTGCTCAATTTACCAACTCATGCAAAGATATTGGTAGAAAATTATTGTCTCTTTGATGCTAATCAATACTATGTTCCTGATAACGGATTTAAGGCGCTTGATGTATCCTTGTTCCTAAATCATTCCGATACGCCAAATATTATTTCTATAGAAGATGGTAATTATTTTGAAACACTACGTGATATTGCCGAAGGTGAGGAATTACTAATTGATTACGGCTCAATCGTAGACGAAGTTTAAATAAAATAATTTTAGAATCCTGCGGACAGCATGGCTGATTTTTTAGAACGGATTAAATCACAATTTTCCTTCGGCATATAATCGCCGCAACTCCTTTTTATTAAATTTGCCCACACTCGTTTTTGGTATCTCACGAATAAAAACCAATTTATCGGGCAACTGGTATTTGGCAAATGATGGTGATAAAAAACTATTCAGTTCTTCAATTGATAATGAATTTGCCGGTTCTTTCAAAACAATTACCGCCAAGGGCCTTTCCGTCCATAGCGGATCAGGGATAGCAATTACTGAAGCTTCCTTCACGTTAGGGTGAGCCATGATAGCCACTTCAAGCGCTACGCTCGATATCCATTCGCCACCACTTTTTATAAGGTCTTTTGCCCGGTCTGTAATTTGCATGTAGCCTTCACCGTTAATTACACCCACATCACCTGTTTTAAACCAGCCATCTTCAGTAAAATTTTCCCTGTTATTTGATTTAAAATAAGAATCAATAACCCAGGGTCCTTTTATTTCAATTTCTCCCGAAGTAATTCCATCCCAGGGCGCCATTATACCATTTTCCATAACCGATCTTATTTCAACACCGGGGACCTGCTGTCCCTGCATGGCACGTATTTTTATTTTCTCAAAGTCCGGAAGTGACTCATGCTGAGGCTGAAGCCTGCTCACCGTTCCCACCGGTGATGTTTCGGTCATTCCCCATGCATGCAACATTTTTATACCAAAATCTTTCTCAAAATTATCTATCAGGCTTGGCGGGGCTGACGCTCCTCCAACCATAATTTCCTTCAACGGAAAAGAAGCAGGCGGGTTATCCTTCAGTGCCGCATATACTCCCAGCCAAATGGTTGGAACTCCGTTTGCTTTATTAACCTGTTCTTTTTGAATAATTTCAATAAAAGGCGCCGGCTGAAGATGGGAAGACGGCATTATCAAAACCGCTCCGGCGAGAATAGCGGCGAAGGGAATACCCCAGGCCATAACATGGAACTGGGGAACACCTACTAATATCCTGTCATCAAATGATAATCGTGCACAATTCGGCAAGGAAATAACCAGCGCATGCAAATAGGTTGACCGGTGAGAATATAAAACTCCTTTAGGTAATCCGGTGGTTCCGCTTGTATAGCACATTCCGCAGCCATCATTTTCATCTACCTGCTGCCATGCCGTATCATCGGGAGCATCTGCAATCAGTTCTTCATAATCGATACAAGGTTGCAGGCTCGTGGTAAATCCTTTGGGTGCGTTCAATATAATGAAGGCTTCTACAGTTGACAAAAGTGCTGCAATGGGTTCAATTGCCGTTACTAATGATGCATCAACAAAAATATACCGGTCTTCAGCATTATTTATAATGAACTCCGTTTGCGAGTGCGAGAGCCTGATGTTAATGGTGTGGCAAATGGCACCACTTCCCGGTATTCCATAATACAACTCCATATGTTGATAGTGATTCCAGGCAAATGTTCCAACTATATCGCCTTTTTTTACGCCAAGTTTGTTTACTAATGCATGCATTAATTTTTTACTCCGCTTATATAAATCTGTATAAGTATAACTATGCCGCGTATTATCCGGCAAAATACTTATGATTTCTTTTTTTGAAAATACCCGGTACCCATGATCAAGAATTGATGGTACCGTTAACGGGTAATTCATCATTAAACCATCCATCGTCAATAAATTTTAAAGAGTGCAAACGTGAGCAGAAGATTTTAATAAATGTAATGTTTTTTCACTTCTAAAAAATGAAAATACCGGCATTCTGTACACGCTGAGTTTTGCAAAGAAGGGACCGTAGAAGTTTAGCGAGGTCGATTAAATTTTTTGCTATTTCTGCGAATATTTGTATTCGCTATTGAAAGAAGGTGTCACCGGTTATTTGAAAATAATTTTAGGAACGCGGCTTTAGTTTTTGATCCTTAATAAAATTTCATTTCTCAGTAAATCAAAGTCATGCCAGTTCATGCATTTTTTGGGGAACACAAAAGTTTCATCCCCATACAGACTGATAGCTTTATCGTCGATAACAACCTTCTTAAAATCTTTCCACCGCATAATCGTAATGTTAGTGTCCCTTCTTAACGTAAGTGTGTTTTCCGACAAGGTGAGTTTTCTCGAAATGAATTTTGCCTGTTCATCTAAAAAATCCCTGATTGATCTTTCCCACTTCAATTCGGGAGCCATCTTTTTTATCAATTGGTTAAGGACGAGGACAAATATTACCGTGGTGATGGTAAAAACCCCCCACGATTTATTAGACATGGTAGAGTAAATAAGTGATGTTAATGAAAAGACACCGAAAATCAAAGACAGAATAAATTCCTTTTTTACCGATTTGGAAAATAGCATATTGTTTTCCCGGTTCTTAAAATATACTTCTTCGAAATCTGCTTTATTAAAATTCAGGTTTATTTCAGTTGTGTTCATAGGTCATCATTTTAATGTGTAAACGAATAATCTCAGAAATCATTGTTCGCAAAGCCCGCGACTTTTCCATTGTTATTTCACACGATGAACTCTCGTGATCATCCACACAGAAGTCAACATCATAATTATCTAAACAAACGCGATTTAATATGAGGCAATAAGGTGGCCTTTTGGTCCCCTGTTAACGTCCATTACCAAAGTGTCGTGGCGCTTATTATCCTTATCCACCTTTAATTCATAGTCCTGCAATATGGATAACGGGTTTGGGCCCTTAGGATATTAAGCATCTTTGTAAACCTCATTTTCTATCTCTTTGGAGAAAAAGAAATTCGTAGTTAATAGAGTTTCTGAGTCTATGTGAACCTTTGCATGCAGGTGAGTTACTCTGTTTCTAAAACGAAGGAAAATAACGAATCCCTATCAATGCCCTGTGCTTATTACATTTCGGCAGTGTGCCATTGTGGGTAACTTTCTCTCAAAAAATTAAATTCAAAATAAAATTTTGGAATGTCAGCGTATACTCTTATTTTTATTCACATTTTTTCCACACCTATCCAACGACTAAAGCTGTTCCCTTCCCTTTTGAAACCTAACGGTTAATTCGCAAGAGCGCCTGGCAATTAGAAATATCCACTATAAAACAGAAGTAATTTACCTCAACTAAAAGAAAAGCTATGTTCTTAAAAATCAGGCAAAGATTCTTCCTTAATGACCTCGTAATTGAAATTCAGGAACCCAAAAAGTCCAGTTTTAAAGCGCTATTAAGGGACCATGCCGGAAACATTTGCAGCTCCGTGGAAATGAAGACCGAAACAAATCAGTCTCTATATAAATGGAACGGACTCAATGAACTGCCTTATGGAGTTTATACCTGCGAAATTTTGGAGGGAATACAGGAAATGACCATGCAATTGGTTAAAAGAATATAGTTTTTTACCCGGTAAATTAAAAATTTAACCTCCGGAATTGTTGCGGTACCCGAACCACACCGGGATAATTTTACCCCCACGAAAAAAACCGGGTTGAGTATAACCGCCAGTCTTTTCCCCTTTTATGGCAATTTAATTTGACTAGACTGAATTCTAAAGCCACAGCCGAATCGTATCGCCATCTATTCCTTCTTGTCATTTCTTATCAACTCCGCCTCAACTTCTGCTTCGCTTTGAAAGAAGAAATCCTCCTCGTGGAGGCGCTTCATTGATTGCCCTTTGCCCTTAACTTCTGTGACGAAACTTATGCATTTTGAGGCACACTGCGGAAATAGGAAACATCTCCACCGGGAGATACCCGCAAAACAATTTCTTTCATAGCATTTTTTCTGTTTTTCATCAATACATAATAATCATTACGTTCAGCATTTTGCATTCCTAATAATGACATATCAAAGCTTTCGTTTCTACTATCGTAATACATGGTTGATTCGGGAATATACTTTTTATAATACCTGGTAATCTGTTTTCTTGCTCTCGCCGGCAGAGATTCATATGATAAATATTTTCCGTTTCCTACCAGTTTATTTTTGAAATTATAAACATTGATCATGTGTTTTCCATGCAGCGTATAATCAACTCTTACGACTCCGTCAAGATTTAACCAATGCACATTTTTAGCTTTCGGAAAATTCGTTTTAAATCTTTCAACTGCGAATGAAGGTATGTCCGATATTTCACGCACAATGCTTTTATCTTCACGCAACTCCTTTCGCTCCTGGCTAATATCCTGCTTTTCCGTTCTGATTCTTGCAGTGGCCTCGTGCTCATCGTTTAAAAGATCCTGCCTGTAAGAAGCATTTTTAAATTGACCATTCTGCGCAAAGGAAAAATTTACAACACCAAAAACCATAATACCAACCAGCAAAGCTTTATTCGATATCTTTTTGTTTCTCACAGACTTTGCGATGCAATAGTTGGGAATTTTAATGTCACCATGATTTGATAAATGAGATTGACACTTTGTTACCTGTTCCATTCTTTTCATTTTTTAAATTAATAAATAGATTAAGTTGAAATCAATTTCCCATGGCGTCATTTTAGCTGTTACTTATTAAATAGCGCATCAAATTGTGAGCCTGTCTGTGCCAGCGTTCTACCTATGATCATCTTTAACTTTTCATAAAAAATACCAATGCCAAAAAGCCTCGCTGTTCAATTAAAACAAGCGATTTTGCCTGGGTTTCATAAGAAAATTTAACAGGCTCTTTCCCTACTCGTATCAAGTTTTCTCCAATTAGATAACAACCCTATGGAGGTTGTCTTTGGCATTATTGTTGGGTTTCGGGCTTCCTCCAAATGGAGCAAAGCAATCGGGATTTTCGCATGGAGTCCGCACTCTTATTCCCTATTTTGGTTAAAGAAAATGAGGGTGCGGTGAACTTTTATTAACCTGGTAATTTTGTCGTGTATTCGTAATAGTTAGTATACGCTTCGGGATTTATTCATTGGTAATTTAACGTGCGTAAGCATATCGCATAATCTTATATCTCAGCAAAGGGCGCCCCCCCCGGCAAGTCATCGATATTAAGCGAACTGACTTGCTTTAATATAGAAGATGGCTTTTAAATTTAAACCTGCATTATTATAAGACCACAATTATTGAACAGTTATAGATAC
>NZ_JBMQQG010000126.1:0-19198 GCF_057362405.1 Ginsengibacter sp. | reverse complement strand
TGGTTCGTGGAGATTAATACATACGGTAGTTTCATCATGCTCACTGATGCTGCCTTCTTCGCTACGGATAACGCCGGCGAAATACCGGAAGTGGTCAATAACCAGGGGAAGGTCTGCAGCCCTGGTTTCTCGAAGTGCTTTACCATTATCTATGGTTTCTACAACGGCCAGGTATTCCAGATTATCTTCAATTACCTGTGCAATTTTTATGAGCAGGTTGCTGCGATAGGCGGCGGCAGTTTTGCTCCAGGTTTTACAGGCTTCTGTAGCTGCGTCAACGGCTTTGTCAATATCTTTGGCATTACCTCTTGCGGCATAAGTAAATACTTTCCCATCGATGGGTGAAATGTTTTCAAAATATTCGTTGCTGCTTGGCGTCACCCATTCGCCACCAATATAATGTTCATATTTTTCTTTGAATTTGGGTCTTGCTGCCACGTTGGATTTCGGGGCAGCCTGTGTTGTTGTACTCATTTTCAGGCAATTTTAATTGTTAGGAATAGTCCAAACTTCCCAAGTAAATAAATGATGCTTGCGCACTTTAGTATTCTTTTATAGCACGATTGTACCAAAGTTGTTGGCAAACGGAACGTGATGAATTAACTTTAAATTCTAAAAACGATTGATTGGCAAACGGAAAATATTTAAATAAAATAGATCTTACGCATCCCAAATACCTGCAAACGCTTGTAGAGAACCGACGTATATTCAACCTTAATAGTTGTGAACTGAATGTGTTTGAAAGTTACCAGGAGGCCTATAGGGTGCCGCTGACTTTTGATGACTTCGTTATAACGAGTATGGTTAGGGGCAAAAAAGTAATGCATTTGCTTGAAAAGCCCGCTTTTGATTATCTCCCCGGTGAAACGGTTATAGTGCCAGCCAACGAAACAATGGTTATCGATTTCCCCGAAGCTGAAATTAATAACCCCACGCAATGTATTGCGCTGGCTGTTGATGGAAGGTATGTAAACAATACCCTAAACTACCTTGATAGCTATTATAACAATGATCCTGATGATTCCCATAACTGGAAATTGCAATTCAATCAATATCATTTTGCCAACGATACGGAAATAACCGGCATTATAAATAAATTAATAAGGGTGTGCAGCAGTACAGATACTGCAAAAAATATTTATGCTGATTTAAACTTGAAAGAACTGCTGATTCGATTAATACAGAGTCAGCATCTCACTCAGGTCAGTACGGCATCCTCCGATCACCGGAACCAGACACGCCTGCATTTTGTATTACATTTTATACATGAACACCTTACAGAAAAAATTTCAATAGATTATTTGTCACGCAAAGCTTATATGAGCCGCAATGAATTTTTCAAATGGTTTAAACAACAATTTGGCATTACCCCATTGGAATATATTAACCGGGAACGCATTAAACTCGCCAAGCAAATATTGTCTGACAGAAAAGACACAGTCAGCTCCGTGGGCTATCAATGCGGGTTTGCTGATGTTAATTACTTTGTCCGGCTCTTTAAAAAGGCCGAGGGCATTACTCCGGGCGCTTACAAAGAATGTATCAAAACGCTGGCCTGAAAGCAAATACATTTCCCTCGCTAAGGCAATTCCTTTCTTAATTATCCTTCAAACCAATTTTAATAAACAGAAAGATACCTGTGCATAAATTATATTTATTAAAAGATTTGAAATGCATAAAATTTTATTTAAGTTTATCATCTCTTGATTATTAAGTAACCCCTTTTTCTTTTCCGCAGAAAGAGTTTGCCATCACTATTTGTTTTGAGATAATTATATTTTAATCATCCCGATGATTGGAATTTCTTGTTCAATACTGAAATTTATTCTGAATGGAAAATTCGGACGTTACAAATCAACGATTGCAGAATTCAAAAATTGATTCGCCTGCTTCAAATGCAAATAAGGGCGATTCAAATTTTGCAATTGCGGCCCCCACGATAACCCTCCCTAAAGGTGGTGGCGCCTTAAGAAATATTGATGAAAAGTTTAATGTAAATGCCGCTAATGGTACGGCGTCTTTTTCTGTGGCACTTCCTTTCAGTAAAACCAGGAGCAATTTCATTCCTGCGATGTCTCTGAATTATAATTCGGGTTCAGGCAATTCTGAATTCGGGTTGGGCTGGAGCCTTGATTTTTCTTCTATTCAACGAAAAACCGATAAGAAACTTCCCGTCTATAAAGATACCGATGAGAGCGATGTGTTCATGTTTACCGGAGTTGAGGATTTGGTTCCTGTATTGAAAAAGGACGGTGGAGGTAATTGGCAAATTGACGAAATGAAGGACGCAACTACCGGTTATACTATTAAAAGATATCGTCCCCGTATTGAAGGCAGTTTTAGCCGAATTGAAAAAATTATACCAAAAGATACGACGGCTTTTTATTGGAAAGTAACTGACCGCAACAATGTTGTTACCATTTACGGAAGATCACAAGCCTCGCAACTTTTTAATCCTGCAAACCCGAAGCAGGTTTATAAATGGTTACCGGAAATAAGTTATGATGATAAGGGAAATTGTTTTGAATTGGAATATGTAAAAGATGATTTTATTAATGTTCCAAATAGGTTATCTGAAGGAAACAGGCTGAATGGAAATGCATCGTGCACGAACATTTACCTTAAGAGAATTAAACACGGAAATGAAAATCCATATTTCCCCGATTTGGCAAATCCATATGATGTGCCTTTGCCTGTTGATCCAAAATATTATTTTGAAACCGTATTTGATTTTGGCGATCATGATGATTTGATTCCGACTCCGGCAATGCAAAAAGATTGGCCTTGCCGGTTAGAACCTTTTTCGCAATGCAAGTCTGGATTTGAAATGAGAACCTACAGGCTTTGCAGGCGAATTTTGTTCTTTCATTATTTTAAGGAATTAAATGACGGAATCAACGCCACGCCGTGCCTGGTGCATTCAATCGATTTAAGTTTCCAGCTTTTTCAAAATCTTTTGTCCACTCCTTCACAGAAGAGAAATGCAGACGCCGACTTTATTATTGCACTTCAACAAAGCGGTTATATCAGGAAACAAGACGGCTCCTATTCTAAAAAAAGTTTGCCTCCAATAGAATTTTATTATCAACAATTGAATTGGAATAAAACTGTTCAAAATGTTTCGTCTGCTAATTTAGCAAACGATCCCGTTGGCTTAACTAACGGTTATCAATGGACTGACTTATGGAGTGAAGGAATTTCAGGCATACTAACGGAGCAGGCTAACGCGTGGTATTATAAAAGTAATTTAGGCGATGGAAATTTTTCTGTTGCTCAACCAGTAATTCCAAAACCATCGTATACAGGGTTAAATAATGGCTCTTTGCAGTTACAGGATTTGGAGGCTGATGGCAGAAAATTTATTGTGAGCTTACAAAATGGAGCAAACGGATTTTTTGAATTGAGTGATGAAGAAGAATGGCAGCCATTTCAGTCATTTGTTCAAATGCCTAATATTAACTTTTCTGATGCCAACACGAAATTTATTGACCTTGATGGGGATGGAAGAGCCGACCTGATTGTGGCTGAAGAAAATGTTTTTACCTGGTATAGCAGTAAAGGTATTGCTGGTTTTGATTCGCCTGAATTAGCCGCGAAGCCTTACGATGAAGAAAAGGGGCCGGCGCTTTTATTTGCAGATTCCACCCAAAGCATTTTTTTATCTGATATGAATGGGGATGGCCTCACGGATATTGTTCGCATCCGTAACGGTGAAATTTGTTATTGGCCCAATTTGGGGTATGGCAAATTCGGGGCTAAAGTGAATATGGATTTTGCTCCCGCGTTTGATACCCCTGATCTCTTTAATGCATCTTACCTGCATCTTGCAGATATTAGCGGAACGGGAGCTACAGACGTTTTATACCTGGGGAAAAATCGGTGCAAAGCGTGGATCAACCTCGGGGGTAATGCATGGGGTGAAGAGCAGGATTTCGATTCTTTTCCAACGACTGAACAGCCTAACAAAATTGCTGTCGTCGATTTTTTAGGTAATGGAACTGGTTGCATTGTTTGGTCTTCCTCTCTGCCAAAATATGCGAATACGCCTATGCGTTATATTGACCTCATGGGAGGTGACAAGCCTTACATTATGAGCGGCTATAAAAATAATTTTGGCAAAGAAGTAGCCTGGGAATTTAAGAGTTCAACTTATTATTATCTCGAAGACCAGCAATCGGGTACTCCATGGATAACCAAACTTCCTTTTCCTGTTCAATGTGTAAATAAAACAGTGGTTCGGGATATGGTAGCTGGAACGGTTTTTACAAGAAGTTATTCATACCATCACGGGTATTACGATCATGCCGAAAGAGAATTTCGTGGCTTTGGAAGAGTTGAGCAACTCGACACTGAAGACTTTACAAGTTTTAAATTGTCCAATGCCAACAATGTTGTTGATGAAGATTTACATCAACCACCGGTTAAAACAATTACGTGGTTTCATACCGGAGTTTATTTCAATGAACAAAAAATATTAGATCAATTTGATGCTGAATATAACAAAGGCCCGTTTGAATTTAATTTACGAAAACCAATTTTACCCGGTGGTTTAACGGCAGGCGAAAACCGAGAAGCGCTACGTGCCTGCAAAGGCTTGGTACTACGCATTGAGGTGTATGCAAATGATGGTAGTATTGATGAGGCAAAACCTTACACCGTTAGCACTCACAATTGTGTAATTAAATTAATTCAGCCAAAGAATATAAACAGGTATGCTGCTTTTTTGATGCACGAAAGCGAGGCATTGAACATAAACTACGAGAGAAATTTAAACGATCCGCGTATTGCTCATTCACTAAATATTGAAGTAGATAACTTTGGAAATGTACTGCAATCGGCAGCGGTTGTATATGGAAGGAAGACAACTGATGTGCAATTGCCGGCAGAAATACAAGCGGAGCAAAGTAATGTTCACGTAGTTTATACGACAAACAGTTTTACGAATTTATTTGATGTGCCGGAGACTTACCGCCTGAAAGTTGTGGCAGAAACAAAAACTTATGAACTCACCCATAACACGTACAATGCAATTGCGGTATTTAGTATTGAGGATTTGCTGAATGATTTTACAACTGCGGCAATTATACCTTACGAAGAGATTCCAAATGGGTCTTTACAAAAGCGGCTTATTGAAGATGTGCGTAAAATTTATCTCAACAACGACCTGGTAACCCCTTTGCCCTTGCAACAAGTAGATTCATTGGGCATTGCGGAACAAACCTATAAACTGGCTTTCACGCCCTCGCTCATTACAAATTTGTATGGTGCAAGAGTTACCAATCAAATGTTGATAGATGGAAAATATATTCAGGCAGATGGAACTAATTGGTGGATGCCATCAGGCAAAAATATTTATTTGGATGGAGTTGAAAGTGTAGCTGATGCGAAACAGAGATTTTATCTACCTGTAGGCGTAAAAGATCCATCCGATGTTGAAACAAAGTTGTTTTATGATAATTATAATCTGGTCATTATAAAAACTGAAGATGCGCTGCAAAATACGGCATCTGTTGAAGCGTTTGATTACAGGGCGTTACAGCCTGCGGTGTTAAAAGACCTGAATGATAATGTCAGCGAATCTATTACCGATGAACTGGCTATGGTTGTCGCAACCACTATGTATGGAACAGAAGGAGATGGTGATCACGGCGATGAACCATTGACGAATTACAGTGTAATTATTCCCGCAGACATAAATGAGGTTATAACTAATCCACACAAATTTTTGCAACATGCAACAACTTTTTTTTATTACGATTTATTTGCATGGATAAATAGAAGTCAACCGGTTTGCTTTGCCAGTGTTGTAAGGGAGACACATGAGAGCGAGTTGTCGGGCGGTAATCTTTCCAAAGTTTCTTTAAGTGTTGGCTATTCAAACGGGCTTGGTAAAAATCTGCAAACAAAAATTCAGGCGGAGCCGGGCATTGCGTTAAAGTGGGATGGTAATAATTTAATTACGGTTGATACCTCGCCGAATCTTCGATGGGTTGGGAGCGGGCGAACAATTTTAAATAATAAAGGAAATCCTGTTAAGCAATATGAACCATTCTTCAGCACAACATTTGAATTTGAAGGTGAGGATGCTTTGGTTGAAATTGGTTTTTCATCAGTATTATATTATGATCCTTTAGGCAGGACTATTCGTGTTGAGCATGCTAACGGTACCTTATCAAAAACGGAATTTGATGCGTGGAAAGAATTGATCTATGATGAAAATGACACGGTTTTGGAAAGTCAATGGTATATTGATCGTGGGAGTCCTAATCCAGTGGGAGCAGAGCCGTCAGATGTTGAACAACGTGCTGCGTGGTTAACGGCAAAGCATGCCGGAACGCCGTCGCAGCAACATTTTGATTCTTTGGGACGAACAGTTTATGCTATAGCCGATAATGGAGTTGCAGGAAAATATTCAACGCGATCTGTTTTGGATATTGAAAATAATTTGTGCGAGGTAGTTGATGCGAGAGGCAACAGTGTTATGCAATATAAGTATGACATGATTTCACATCAACTATACCAAAAAAGTATGGATGGGGGTGAGCATTTTATTTTTAATGATGTATTAAACAAACAAGTGTATGCCTGGGATAGCCGCGATCATCGGTTCAAAACAGAATACGATTTATTACATCGCCCTTTAAAGCAGTGGATAAAGGAAAATGTAAATGATGTGAATAATGAAAAATTAATTCACTCCTGTATCTATGGCGAGAACCAGTTAAATGACAAGCAATTCAATTTACGTGGTAAATTATTTCAATCGTTTGATCAAAGCGGTATGGTTGAAACATCGCAATTCGATTTTAAAAACAATGTAAAGAATAACAGCAGGCAGTTAGCAACGGAATATAAACAGGTGGTGGATTGGAATGTTATAAATCCAACGCTTTTGCTCAATGCTGAGACCTTTAACGGCAGTTCGTTATTTGATGCGTTAAGTCGTGCGACCGAGTTGCAATTACCCGACGGAAGCAAAATACATCCATCGTATAATGAAGCAGGTCTACTGGAACAGTTGAATGTTTTCGTTCAAAATCAAAACCAAAATATTTCTTTTGTACAGAATATTGATTACAACGCCAAGGCGCAACGGGAGAGAATTTTGTATGGGAACAATACTACGACGAAATATGAGTATGATGAAAAAACCTACCGCCTCGCAAGACTACTTACTACGAGAAATAATGGTGCAGACATCTTGCAGGACTTGAACTATACTTTTGATCCTGTTGGAAATATTACAACTATTAGCGACAATGCCCAGCAGACCATCTTTTTTAACAATGCATCGGTTGAAGCCAATAGCAAATTTGAATATGACGCAATTTATCGCCTGACTTATTGCCAGGGCCGTGAACACATCGGGCAAAACGCAGCAAGCGATCAGTTCGACTCGGATAAATCTCAATTTAACAATCAACGTTTAACCTTACCGGGTGATATGAATGCCATGCAGCGTTATGAAGAAAAATATGATTACGATGCGGTAGGTAATATGCTCAACATGATTCACAATGCCGGTAATGGGATATTCAGTAATAAATGGACAAGAATATTTTCATACAATGGAAATGATAATCGCCTCACGCAAACCCAGGCGGGCGCTGATGTTACCAACTATAGTTACGATGCGCATGGTAATATGCTGAATATGCAAAATGCCAATTTTGGTTTAACCTGGAACTATACTGACCAACTGCAGCAGGTTGATTTAGGCGGAGGCGGTACTGCATATTATGTTTATGACAGCAACGGCCAACGGGTAAGAAAAATAATTGAGAATGGAAATATACTCAAGGATCGTATTTACTTAAATGCTTGTGAAATATATCGCGAAGGACAAAACAATTCTCCGACACTTGAACGGCACACCCTGCACATATTGGATGATAAACAGCGCATCGCTTTGGTTGAAACAAGAACTGTGGGAGAGGATAATGGCCTGCCATTCTTAATTCGGTATCAATACAGCAATCATTTGGGTACTGCCTGTTTGGAATTAGACAACAATGCCGCTATAATTTCTTATGAAGAATATTATCCCTTTGGAAGCACGGCATACCAGGCCATGCGCAGCCAGACAGAAACGGCTAAGCGTTACCGTTATACCGGTAAGGAGCGGGACGAAGAAAGCGGGTTGTATTATCATGGAGCCAGATATTATGCGCCGTGGCTGGCGCGATGGACAGCTGTCGATCCTATCGGGATAAAAGATGGGAATAATGATTATGCGTATTGCAGCAACAATCCGGTTTTAAAGAAAGATGAAAAGGGAACTGATGGAGGAACATGGACAACCACTTATGATTCTAATGGGAATCCTGTTTATTCTTCAAAGGGAGACCAGGCGCCAAAAGACCTGGGCAATGTTGGCCTAACAGTGTTAGGCGTGGTTCCCGATACTGATCAGTTTAAAACTTTTAAAAAGATTGTCCTGGACCCAAAACTCAACGAGTTTACAACATCATTAAAAGCGGATTGGGATAAAGATAAAGTGCCTCTGATTATTGGAGGCATAGTAATTCTGGTGCCCACGGCTACGGCAATAGCTGCAATCGGCATTAAAAATCCAAAATTAAATGTACCGATTGCAGGAGATGTTTATGCAGGCCAACCAGTTGCCGCACTTGCTTCTGCAGGCCTTGGTTTTTTAAGTCAAAAAATTACAGACGATCGCTTAAAACTTGGATTCAGCTATGAAAAAAAAGACGGGAAAACGGATATCTATGGTTTTGAACTAACATTAAGTGGTAAAAAGCCAGATGACGATAAAAATAAAACTGATGAAAAGAAGTCTCCCGAAAAAGGCGATCCGGCAACTGCATCAAAAACCAACCAACAAAAGCAGGATGAAGCATTACGAAAAGAAATTGAGGCGCCGGCTTCATTCACCGTAGCCGGTAAATTTGGTGGTGGCGGTGGCCAAGCTTCTGTAAAATTAGAGGCGCCAACTGCAGTGGGTCGTATTAGTATTGCGCCTTCTTTACAAGTAGCGCCGGGGACCGCCCCTTATTTTACAACTGATCTTAAACTAACAACCAGGATTTTGGGCGGCAGATTTGATTTTGGTGTTTCAATTTTTGCGAACTCGCCTGTATCTAAAGACTCTCCGTTTAAGACCAATTATGATGATAAGACAAATTTTCCAACAGTGACAACAGCACCGCCGCTTCCTGGGAGCGGGGTAATCACCGGCGTAACTGCAAGATTTTTTTAATCTATTTTTTAATTGATAGAAAGATAAATTCAAATAAATAAATAACCCTCAAATACTTTACAATGAAAGCAAAATCTGAAAAAGCGTCTGTCGATGGCCGTTATACTGTTTACGGAACGGTAAGAAATCAATTGCAGCAACCTGTACCGGGAGCTATCGTCAATGCCTTTGACAAGGATATCCGAAGCGAGCAAGCCCTCGGTAAAGCGCAAACGAATGCACAGGGTTACTACATAATAACCTATAACCAGCAACAATTTGCCGATACCGACAAAGATGCTGCAGATGTATTTGTGCGTGTGTTTGATGCTACAGGCAAATTGCTCAAACAATCAGATATTTATTACAATGCCGGTGCATCCTTAAATATAGATATCTCTCTTGGCGATCAGCCTTACAGAGGGTTGTCAGAATATGAAAACGTGATAACAGGCGTTGCCCCTTTCATTGGAAAAATTACACTCGATTCGTTAACCGAAAATGATCAGACGCAGGACATTACTTTTCTTACCAATAAAACCAACCTGCAACGTGATCGGATCGAAGACCTGGCGATGGCTTGCCGTTATCAAACTTTATCCAGAATTTATGCGGCTGTATACTATGGAATGCTCCGAGAAGGAGTGCCCGGCAATGCAACGCACCGTTTATTGCAGAATTTTGCTTCGCCAACTTTTGAGCAACTATTGCAGCAAAATCTTGACGGCATAATGAATGAGAATATAGATGTATTGATGCAATCTGTTCAACAAGCCATAAATGATAATATTATTCCATTCAACCTAACGGCCGAATTAGATAGTATAAAGCAGCAGTTGGTTCGATTTATGGCCGTATATGCAAAACAGCATCCGCAAACCGGAGTTACATCAATACTATTTCAAAAAGTTCAAAGCAGCGGACTTTCAGATGAAGACTCGAAGAGAGTGATGGAAGAACTTTCCAGGCACCAGGGCGATTTCGATTCTTTTTTTTCAGCTTTAAAGGATAATCAAACAATCTCAACAAACACCAATCAATTACAAACTGTTTTTGCATTGAGTAATCTTACCAATGATCATTTGCCGTTAGTTAACCATTTAATAAAAACAAAAAAATTAAAAAAACCTGCCGACATAAAGAAGCTGGCATCTCACACAAAAGCGGATTGGGAAAAGTTAATCAAGACTCAAAAATTAGAAATTCCCTCGTCCATCAAAGGAAAAACCAAAGCTGAGAAAACGAAAAATTTTGCGGCTAACCTCGAGAAAAATTTTGCAAATAAATTTCCAACTGCCGCATTTGCATCAAGACTTAAGGCTGATACGAAATCAACTTTTGAACACAAGGAAAGCATTACTAATTTTTTTGAAGCACATCCCGATTTTGACTTGCAACATGATCGGGTAGAAACTTTTTTTGCAAATAATCCTAAAACTATAACGACGGAGACGAAACCGGTTATTACCGGCCAGCTACGGAGATTGCAACGCGTTTTTAAACTTGCCCCAACTTATGAAGCTTCCAATGCTCTATTAAGTAAAGGAATACATTCGTCCCGCCAGATCTATTCAATGGGGAAAGACAGGTTTATGAAAACGTTTGCCCCTGATCTCGGAAAAAAGGAGACGCAACAAATATTTTCCAATGCGGCAAAGATGTATGCCTCAACAATTGCTGTAGCCGGCAACTTGCATGGGTTAGCTACCGCCTCAAAACTGAATGTATTACCCAACTACCAGAAAATAATGAAGCTGTCCCCGGCAGCAAAAGAAATTCCGAATCTTGATGTATTATTTCAGCATGCAGATTTTTGTGAATGTGATGAATGCAGTTCTGTCTATGGAGCTGCGTCTTACCTTACAGATGTGTTGCATTTCCTTAGCCAGCGAATGGCTGATACTACCGGCACAGTTCGCGACCATTTACTGGAACGCAGGCCCGATATAGGTGATATTGATTTGAATTGTGATAACACCAATGTGCAGCTGCCCTATATCGATATTGTAAATGAGATATTGGAGGAGGCAATAGTGCCGTCCGTTTTTTCAATTGCTTTAACCTTCACAGCAAATCTTCCGGCCTTTGTGCCTTTGGTAAATACAGATCCGCTGCCCGACAAAGAATATAAGATTGACGCAAGTCTATTAAATGAATTAATAACGCACACCGCGGACGTGCCGCATATCGATTTACTGCTTACGGCTGATGCAAAAGTGTCTGATGCTTACCAGGCAATGGGAAGCCCACTAACGCAGTGGGTTATACGCGATAAATACATTGTGCTGAAACTGACGCAAAACGCAGCAAACATTAGCGTTCAGTTATTACATCAGACACTTTTATCAACCGATGAATTAAGTGCTAACCCTGAATACACAAATGTAAAAGTATACGATAACTTTTTAAAAACAGCTCAACGCCCGTTTGGTCTGCCGTTTGATTTATTCAGCACGGAAGGAAATATTTATTTAACCAAACTAGGGATCAGCAAAGCAGACCTGGTACGCCTTTTCGCTAAGGAACATTTGCCGGTAACGAACCCGCCAACAGATCAGCTCGAAGAATCGTATGCTTATCTCGGCGTTAGTTTTGAAGAACGCGACCTGGTTTTCAAGGGAGACCTGTTAAATCCTTCAAATTATTGGGGGTCACTGGCAGCGTCGTCTTCAGTGGAAGCAGATCTTTTTTTGGACTATACTGGTTTGGAATATGCTGACCTGGAAACGTTGCTCACCTTGCAATTTATCAACCCGTTGGCTGATAGTAAAATAGATCATGATGATATTTCCTGCGATTTGGATAAACAACATATCACTAACGTAACGGCGGAAAAGTTTGACCACCTGCATCGCTTTCTTCGGTTGTATAAAAAACTTTCCATCACCATGCAGGAACTTGATGCATGTATTCAGTGCCCTGCAATTGGTAATGGTGTAATTGATCCAAATTTTGCGTGGCGGCTGCATCATTTCCTTCAGTTAAAAGACAGGCTCGACCTGGAAGTATTTCCACTGCTTGCTTTCTATGAAGACATAAGCACTACGGGTGATGATAATCTATATAACACCCTGTTTCAAAATAAACAAATTACCTATCCACTCAATCCTGATTTTGCTTTGGCAAACGTAAACAGTGGTATTCCTCTTTCAGAAATACATAAATCAGTAATACAGACCGCAACACTTATTTCATTGGATGACCTGAATGTATTGCTTGCTGATAATTCAATTACAACGTTAACGCTTGCTAATCTTTCTCTTATTTACCGGGAAAGTTTATTGATGCAATCGCAGTCATTTTCTGCGAACGATTTGCGTATAGCCTTGCAGGTTATCCCAATAAATGTTTTTGTAACGCCGGTTGATACCATGAATTTTCTGGCTAAAAATGATTTATTAAGCAATGCAGGCCTCAGTGTTTGGGAACTGAATTATATTCTTCGCCAGCAAAATGATTTAAACGCGACATTAATTCCGTCGGATGATGTGATAACAACAAACCTCGGTGAACTGCAGGATGCCCTATTGGTAATACAGGCTAATACCGCTGTTCAGCCTGATGCTAACGGCGATTTGCTTACCAAATGGCTAAATGATCCTTTATTGAATTGGGATGCAACTGTTGCCGCCAAACTGATTAATATTTTAAAAACAGTAGATGACGATGTTTTTGTAAATAATGTGATCCCGGCGAATTATACGTTCCTGGAGAATTTACGGGTACAGTATGATCAGCCATTTCACGAGGTTACTCTTTCAAATCTTGGTGCCATTGAAAATTTATCTCAATTGAGTGCAAACATTAATTATAATTCAGGAGCGCAACAACTTGAGTTTACCGGCGCAATGTCAACCAGTGAACAAACTGCATTGTTGTCGGCTTTTACTGACCAGGATTATACGGATGCCATAAATCAACTGTTCAGCGATTCACAGGGTAATCCTAACACATCGGTTCCGTTGACCTCTCTTCCGTTGCTTACATCGTACGGACCATCCCAGGGTCAATTAACTTTTGATGCAAATAGAAAAGTGTTACACTTTGGCGGCTATATGGATACTGCGCTGCGGGATGCCTTGAAGAATTTTTATAACAACCCAAATCCCGTTCGCGATGCGCTTGATAATTTGTATAATTCGCAACTAACAGATAACAGCGGCGGCAATATCTTTTTTGCAACTAACGGCGACGTAGATACGAATTTAAAAGTTTTGGATTTTGCACATGTAGCCCAAAGATTTGATTTCTTTCTTCAAAAAATTTCCCCTGTTTATAAAAATATTCAACAAAAAACGGCCATTCAAAACCGCATCAGCACCTGGTTTACGGTTGATAAAACCATCGCTGCCCAACTATTTATTTCCGTTCCCTCCATTTATACCGCCTGGACTGACAATGCATTTGTTCAGAAAAGTAATATTCTTAACAATACCAATTATGCAAATCAGTTCAACCAATATTTATGGCTGGCAAAAATTGGGTTTATTGTTACTAAATTAAAAATAGATGCTGACGCCTTGGCGTGGACTCTTAGTCATTCCGGTGATGTGGGCATAACAGATTTAAATGCGCTCCCACTTATAGCGGTTGTTACTCCTGTTACTGCAAACGATTTTTCAGCATTCGAAAACCTGGTCAACTTAATCAACCTGCACCATAATTATGTAACAACTTTACAAGGCGTTACCATTTTTAACATTTTGCAGGACGTTATTGACGGTGTAAAGACTGCTGACGATATTGAGACGGAACTATCCGCATTATATGGGTGGGATAAAGATCAACTGAAAGTACTTATTGAATTACCCAACTATCTCAATCTTACTTTATCCCCCGCAGTTTCATCTGATCTAAAAGATATGCGGATCCTTGTTCGTTTATACAAATGTTTTGCAACTATGGCGTTGCTTGGAGTAAAGGCAGACGATTGTATCAACTGGAGCCAGCCTTCTTTAACTTTTGATGATTCAACAAAAATTAAACAGACATTAAAATCTAACTACACCGATTCTGACTGGCTCGGTATAACACAACCTTTGCAGAATAAATTAAGAGAGGCAAAGCGTGATGCGTTGGTCACATGGCTTTTGGCTAACCCGGGAACTAACTCATGGGTAAACGCAAATGATCTTTACAGTTATTTTTTAATAGATGTTGAAATGAGCGCCTGCCAACCAACGTCAAGGATTGTTCAGGCGACCAATGCTGTTCAACAGTTTGTACAGCGCTGCTTTTTGAGTATGGAAAATGACATTACCGTAAACGCAGATGATCCCGACCAGGCAAGTTTCGATAGTAAATGGAGCCAATGGGAGTGGATGAAATATTATCGGTTATGGGAAGCCAACAGGCAGGTTTTTCTGTATCCTGAAAACTGGATTGAACCTGAATTACTACCCAATCAATCGTCGTTTTTTGAAGACCTGCAAAATCAACTGCTGCAGAATGAAGTTACGCAAACCAATGCCGAAGATGCTTTCATGGATTACCTGCACAAATTGGATGGTGTGGCACGGTTAGAGGTAAAGGGTATGTGGTACCAGGAAGATAATCAAACGTTGCATGTTATCGGGCGCACCTATGGCGGCGATCCCAAAATTTATTATTACAGGAAATTTATTGAAAACAGGAGATGGACCGCATGGGAAAAAATTGATTTGGATATAAACAGCGACCACATTATTCCGGTTGTATTCAACCAAAGAATATATCTTTTCTGGGCATTGTTTACAGAGAAAGCACGGGAAGTACCAGATACCATGACCGCTCCAACAATAGGCCAAACCAATTTCCCCATTAACAAACCGCAAAAATACTGGCAGATACAAATTGCTTTTAGTGAATATAAAAGCGGTAAATGGTCGCCAAAGAAAATATCTAACAACGATGCCACCGGTATCATTGAAGTGGACCAGGCATATGATCCTTCTTACCAGACCTATTCTCCCGCAAAGTCAAATTTCTTATTTACGCCGGTCGATTTGCCACAACCTGATTTTACTAATCTTGCCGTTTACATTCAAAACAAAGATATAAGGGGCTGGTGGGAAACATTCCTGGGGGACATTGAAATTTCGTTGAAACAAAACGGAACACTTAACATCAATTGTTATGTAATAAATCAATATGGTTATTATAATTATGTGAGGACCTTTGACCTGGATCCTTGTCGCGGATACCCGGTAGTTACCTATCAGAATGTCCAGATTAACCCTCATCTTTTTATCAGGAGCGGTTTGCAAAATATGCTGGACGATGAAAATGCCAGTGACTCTTCCAACAACTTTTTAGCGTACCAGGGACAATCATCTATTTTAAATCAAACACCGGGATTATTTAGAAATCTTATCTCCCTGCAGGCTGGTTTCTTTGACAGGATTGTTTATTTAATTCAGGCCCTCACCAATCAAAATCAATTTGCGCTGGCTGAAAGGCGATCAAATATAACGCTCGGAACGTTTTTACCATTCTTTTACCAGGATGCTACGTTTCAATTGCAGAAAACAGGCCGCACGTATTATGTAGCTCCCGAATTTAGTGACAACGATTCTTTTGAATTGTTCTATTCAGATTTGGAAGCATGGTTCTATCAATTGCTCGAATTACTCGAGGCCATTATAGAAGGAGACACAACGAAAGAGGCTGAGATAAAAGCTGCAATGCCGCAGATTCCGCAGGGAAAACGAATTTTGGTGTTGTATCATTTTTATAATTTTTATCATCCGATGTCCTGCTATTTTATAAGACAATTATTTAATAAAGGAATTGACGGTTTAATGAGCCGCCAAACTCAGTTGAAAGGTGATATCGCTTACGATAGCAATCCTGCAAAATTTAGTTTCAATAATACCTATGCCCCGCAATTTAATGTGTATACGGGGCAGCCGGTAACTTATCCAAATGGATTTGTAGATAACGCTCCCGGCTACCCGAGAGAAGATGTTGATTTTAATATTCAATCCGGCTATGCATTATATAACTGGGAATTATTTTATCATGCACCATTGATGATTGCTATGCGTTTAAGCGAGAATCAACAATTTGAAGATGCCGATAAATGGTTTAAATATATTTTCAATCCGGCAGATACTTCAGCTTATCCTGCGCCTGATAAGTTTTGGGTAACCAAACCCTTTTTCATGAATGTGGTAGATGTAGCAGGAAAAACAAAATACGATTTGCAGCGAATTGAAAACATTATGTTTGGTATTGCAGACCCGTCTTCTGCGCATCCCAATGATTTAGACAAGAGTGTAGAAGACTGGAGAGAAAATCCTTTTCAACCGCATTACATTGCCCAGTACCGCACCGTTGCTTATCAAAAAACAACCGTGATGAAATATTTGGATCATCTTATCCGGTGGGGCGATTATTTATTCACGCAGCATACGATGGAGTCCGTTACTGAGGCAACTCAACTCTATGTTCTTGCTGCACAAATTTTGGGCGACGAACCTAAAATTGTACCTCCTGCGTACGAGGTTCCGGTAAATAATTACTACCAGCTTGAGAAGAAGCTGGACACTTTTTCAAATGTATTGGTAGAGATAGAAAATCTCCTGCCGATGCATACGTACCAGGGTTTCGATTTTTCTAATCCTGACAATCCGGACCTGCCTTCAATAGAAGCGCTGTATTTCTGCATTCCGTTTAATGATAATATTCTACAGTACTGGAAAACAGTTGCGGACCGTTTGTTCAAGATTCGTCACTGTCTTGATATTAACGGCGTATTCTCACCGTTATCCTTATTCGCACCGCCAATCGATCCGGGCATGTTGGTTCGCGCAGCCGCAGCAGGACTGGACTTGAGCAGCGTTTTAAATGATATGAATGCACCATTACCATTGTATCGCTTTATGATCATGATACAGAAAGCAACGGAGTTGTGCAACGAGGTGAAATCGTTGGGTGCGGCATTACTTGGAGCCTTAGAGAAAAAGGATGCCGAACATCTTTCGTTACTTCGCTCCAGCCAGGAAATAAAATTGCTTAGTGCCGTGATGAAGATGAAAGAAAAGCAAATAACAGAAGCGCAAAATCAAATAGATAATCTTATTAAACAAAAAGAACTCATCACGATAAAAAGAGATTACTACAAAAATCTAATTTCGTCAGGATTAAACAGTGGTGAAAGTGTTGCGTTGGCTTTGAACAATGCGTCAACATTTATTGATACGGGCATTGCTATTGGCTATACATTGGCGGGTGGGTTAAAATTAATTCCTGATTTTATTATTGGCGCTACGGGCTTTGGCGGTTCGCCCCATGCAACAGCAAAAACAGGCGGCCAGAGTTTTGGAAGTTCTGCGGATGACCTGGTAAGAACATTGCAGTCTATTGCTACTGCATTAGATAAACAGGCATCTTTGGCAAGCACGAACGCATCGTATGAACGCCGTTCGCAGGAATGGCAGAATCAGTTAAATAACGCCAATAAGGAGCTGGAACAAATTGATGTACAAATATTGGGTGCCCAGATCAGACTTGATATTGCCAATACTGACAAGGATAATCAACAGCTGCAAATTGACAATGCGAAAGAATCTGATGACTTCATGCATAGCAAATTCACTAACGAACAGTTATATGCCTGGATGATTGGAAAGATTTCGACTACTTATTTCCAGAGTTATCAATTGGCTTACGACGCTGCAAAAAAAGCAGAGCGTTGTTTCCGTTATGAACTGGGATTGAGCGATTCAGGCTATATACAATTTGGGTATTGGGACAGTATGAAAAAAGGACTTCAAAGTGGCGAATCGTTAATGTATAATCTGAAGCAAATGGAAACAGCCTATTATGAAAAAAATAAAAGAGAATATGAATTAACGAAATATATCTCACTGTCACAGTTAGACGCAGTTGCGCTACTGAAATTGAAAGAAACGGGTCAGTGCTTTATTAATCTTCCCGAAGAATTGTTTGACCTGGATTATCCCGGGCATTATTTCCGCAGAATAAAATCTGTAAGTTTATCCATTCCGTGTGTAGCAGGTCCCTTCACAACTATCGGATGCACACTTACCTTAATGAACAATTCGCTGCGCATCGATTCAACAAGTGTGACAGATGCAAAAAAATATCCCCGTAAATCAATAAATGGAGTTCCTGCAGACGATCCGCGCTTTAGGGACAGCGCCGGCACTTCGCAATCAATTGTGCTAAGCCATGGCCAGACAGACAGTGGTTTATTTGAGCTTAACTTCCGCGATGAGCGTTATTTACCATTTGAAGGAGCAGGCGCCGTTAGTAGCTGGCATTTGCAATTTCCCTTTGCCAATACAAAAGATAAAACAGGAACAAAAGTTAATGCCCTGCTACAGCAATTTGATTACAACACCATCACTGATGTTATTATGCAGGTGAAATATACTGCGCGGGAAGGTGGCGACGCGTTAAAATTAAATGCATCTGATAATCTGAATAATAAGATCAACCAGATTTTAGTTTCGCTTAAAGATAAAGGGCTAATGAGAATTTTTAGCGCACGACATGAATTTCCAAACGAGTGGTATCAGTTTTTAAATCCAACGCTTAATACAGACGACCAGGTGCTTTCCATCAATTTAACGAAAGACCGGTTTCCATTTTTTGTGCAGGAGAATACACTTAAAATCACTTCAATCGAATTGGCTGCAGATAGTTCCTTGACGCATATTCCGGGAATCACCCTCGATCCGGCGCCCAATCCTAATGCTGCGCAGGATCTTACGGCAGATGGTATTTATGGGACGTTATTACATAAGTCGATGAACTATTCTTCGAATAACCAATTACCGTTAGTGTGGAAAATTTTGAACCCGGTTGCCAACCCGAGAATAACAACTGGTCAAATAAAAGATATGTTTATAATAATGCATTACAGTGTTTCTTGAAGTTGATTGTCGTGGGCAGTAGTGATTTGAATCCAGGTGGTAACAGTTAAATAATAAAACGAGAAAAATAACCGGACGCTGAAAAATTATTTGCGTTATCAATGACCATTGTAAAAAT
>NZ_JBMQQG010000125.1:0-13155 GCF_057362405.1 Ginsengibacter sp. | reverse complement strand
TTATCTATGCGCAGGAGCTGGCATCGGCTTGTTTGTTCAGTTTTTATTGATTGCGGGTGGTTCAACCGGGGCGCTTCCTTTATCGGGAGTAGCTTTACCATTTACCAGTTATGGAGGCACGTCATTGCTGTGCAGTATGATCGCGGCCGGATTTTTATTGGGAGTATCACGCCTTAGCGGAACGCAGACCCAAATGAAATATATTTCGCAGAGACAGGATAAAAACCTGATGCCTGCCTTGTTAGCGGCGTGTGCAGCCATCTTACTTCTGATAGCTAACGTATCCGGGTATACGATAAACAAAAAAAAGTGGATCGTAGAACCTGCATTGGTGGCTAATCGTAGCGGTTCACGAATGTTTAGCTATAACCCGAGAATAAGTATCCTAATGAACAGGCTGCAGGCTGGCAACGTGTTTGACAGGAATGGGCGCCTGCTGGCATCCAGCGATCCTCATTTGGTGCAGACCCAAAAAGATTCTTTACTGGCTCTAGGAATACCTTCGGAAAACATAGAATCGCTTGCATACAAAAGGCAGGATCGATATTATCCCTTTGGGGCATATACTTTTTTCTGGACAGGCGATGCCAACACCGGAGTTTTCTCCGGGGGCAACAATGGATACTTTGCCGAATACGCTCATGCGGCGGAGCTTAGGGGTTTTCCGGCGCCGATTGTAAAATATGCCGTTAGTGCTGACAGGTATCGTGAAGAAAAATTTTTGCCTGTAGCCGGAACGGAGATGACCGTTGCAAAAAGAGATTATAGCGCACTTTCAGATCTCTTAACTGCCGGTATTAACAGCAATGATGTTGCTGAATTCAAGAAACGCAACAGGAACATTACACTTACCATGGATGCGGCATTGCAAACAAAAATTGAAATGGCTTTGCAGCAGGATGATAGCGTAAATAAAAAGCGTGTGTCCGTAGTAGTTATGGAAGATAAAACCGGGGATGTGTTGGCATCTGCGTGCTGGCCGCTTCCTCCCGTCGATGATTTTGACCGCCTGACTTTGCCTGAAAATGAAATTAACAAATTACCAGGCTGGAATGTGAATACAGATATTGGATTTACCTATGCGACTCAACCCGGCTCAACTGCAAAGTTGGTTACGGCAATGGCCGCCTTTAATAAACTCGGTGTTGCTGTTGCCAAAAAAACCATCAGGGTGTATCCAAAAGATTTGATCAGGGTTACGGGTCCGGAGCCGGATGAGGCTGGTTTGATTACCATCGAGAAGGCAATCGTAAAATCCAATAATTCTTTCTTCATCCGGCTTGCCAATGAAGAACAATTGCAGGAACAAATGGCAACACTCTATATGCAATCTGGTATGTTCCTTCATGGTGTGGGCGGATATTATTTTGAGAATGATGCCAATAATATTTCGCAACAGGAAAAATGGAGAAAGCTTTGGAGGGAAACAGAATTTAAAAGTCTTAACCGTTACGACCCGGAGAACATACGTAGAACAAGAGCACTTGGTATTTCGGGTATGGCCTGGGGCCAGGGCGAACTGGTGGCCACGCCTGCGGCTGTTGCAAGAATCGCTTCAGGCATTGCCAACAATGGCATGATGATACCGAACAGGTACGTGTTAAACGTGAATGGTAACCCAACAAATATAAAACAAGGTGTTTCAATCGCCGGGGATTCCGCGTATGCGCAATACCTCTCAACTTATATGCGGGAACAGAGTGCACCGAAGAAAAGCCAGTTTGGAATTTTCGTGGCAGGCAAAACAGGCACTCCGGAAAGAATTATGAAAGGAGAAAGTATCAATGATGGCTGGTATGTTTTTTTTGCACCCGAGCCTGATGGCACAGGCCATGTAGTTGTTTGCATAAGGATTGAAGGAACAAAGGGTTCAAGTGATGCGGTTGCGCTTGCAGGAGCACACATTATACCATTGTTACTTCAAAGTAATTATATAAAAAGTTTTGATCCTTTAAAGAAACCCGCGTTGCCTGACTTAGACAACACAAACGAATTAACGATGCGTCATCAGGGTGAAGGTGGCCATTAAATTTTTTTAAATAAAGTATAACCAATATGTTCAATTTATCTAAAGAACGTCCACATGATGTAAAAGGCATTCGGCATATCTTAGTACAATCCATCAAGGAAAAATTGCAGCGGGCCCAGGGCGGTGAGGGTGCAAATATAATGGGCGTTTACCTTTTTATTAATTGCAGCGAAGCAGAAAAACACCTATATGAGGCGGCGGTATTCGCTAATATGCCCGGAAAATTCAAAATGGAGGAAGTACAAAAAATTGCCGATGACTACGCAATTACATTATCATCTTCTTTTAAATTCGAGGTCGCCTTCACCAATATTTTCCCGCCGCAGGCTGATCTTATAAGCGGCATTGACGCTGCAGTTTTTATCTCGACAAAAAGATCAGGACTTAGCAATAAGAAAAACAAGGCATTTATAAAAGTGCTGAATGGAGAAGCGGAGAATGACACATACTTAATTGATTCCGGTTCGGGGAGAATTAATATCGGCCGCGAATCACGGGTACAGGCTGCCGGAAACTATGTAAGGAAAAATGTAATTGCATTTAAGCCTGTTGAAAGGAATCGTTCTGTGAGTCGTCAACATGGCCATATAGAGTGGGAAGCTGACAGTAATTCATTCCTGGTTTTTGCAGATGAAGGTGGTATTCCTCCCAACAATAAAATGAAAGTGCGTACACCCGAAGGTGCATTGATAAAAATGCAGGCAATAGAAGTTGGCCATCGCCTGCAGGAAGGGGATCAAATAATTTTAGGCGATATGGCCGTTCTCGAATTCACTTACTCAGGAGAAGATTAACTATGGCAAAGATTTTTACGATAACAGAAGGACTGGAAAACCTCGGTGCATTAAAATCGGGCGGACAAGGTTCCGTTTATAAAGCAAGAAAGACCGGTGAAATTATTACCGCTATTAAAATATTGCCAACTCCCATCGCCAGCGAGAGTGAAGACGACAAGCATTTTATTTCGTTCCAAAACGAAGTACAAAAGCTAAAGAAGGTAAATGAAATTCCCAATCCAAATGTTGTAAGCATCATTGCTTCCGGTATAACAAGTTCCGGCAATCTTCCCTTTATAGAAATGGAATACATTGATGGGCCTGACCTTGGTGAATTGTTGAAACCGCCTTATGATCCGGTGTTCACCGTTAAGGAAACCATTAAAGTAGCTGACCATTTGGCGAATGCATTAGCGCATTGCCACCGGGCCAACATAAAACATGGAGACATAAAAAGCAATAACGTAAAATTCAATCAACATACTGGTAATTATATATTGTTGGATTTTGGCTTATCGGTTATGTCTGATGAGCAACGTCGCACGAGTATCCGTTATGCGGGCGCTATAGAATTTATGGCCCCGGAACAAAGCACCGGCGAAACATTAACGGAAACGGATGTGTATAGTTATGGAATTGTATTGTTTGAATTACTAACGGGAATTGTTCCCTTTCCCTTAACGAACAAGAGTGAAATGGCACGCAATGCAGTAATGTTGGCACACATGGAAACGTTACCCCCCGATATAATATCGCTACGGCGTGAGGCGCTGCCCGGTTATTGGAGCAATGAGAAGCAGCAACGGGAAATGGAAATTCCCGTATGGGTGCTAAGCATGATCTATAAATGCCTCGAAAAAGATCCGGCAAGTCGATTTAAGAACGGCTGCGAGTTGCAGGAATTTATTCACCGTGGTACTATTAATGACGAAAGAAGAAAAGGCATCAATGGTTCAGCAGAAGAAAAAACAAAGGCCCATGCAGATGAGCCCAATTTGAGAAAAGAAATTCTTATACTGCAAACACAGATTGCAGAGAAGGACGAGTTGGTGAAAGATCTGCAATACCTGGTGCAGACACGCGAAAGAGAGTTGATTGAAGCTCAACAATTAAGTGCAACCAACCGGAAAGGCGTATCAAAATTCGCGTTTTTTTTAATGTTCATTATTGCGTTTGGCTTAGCTGGTTTTGCAGCCTATGATAAATTCTATAATTCTGGTAAACATGTTCCAACACCTATCGATGCGCAAAAAGACGAACAATTGCCGGCCAATGCGGATTCAACTATACTAACGGCAGACAAACCGATAGTGAGGGCAAACGATAAACCGAAACAAAAAACCCATACACCGCTTATTACTGCAAGCCATAAACCGCGAAAAAAATGGACACCCAATTCAAATTTAAAGCCGGGCACGCATAAGGTTCGCCCTGATAATGAATTCACCATCCTCCACACCGCCTATTTTTATGATGCGCCTGATAAAAATAAAAGAAGCGATATTTATTTAACACCGGGCGATGCAACACTTACTTTAACGGACGAAAGTGGCGAATTTAGATATGCGATTTTTACTGATGATAACGGAAAAGCCATCAAGGGCTGGTTATTGAAAAAGGATTTTAAAATAGCTGACGATAATTAATTTTAAGAATCTATTTGCGGGCCCACTGCTACTGCAGGAAGCACAAATTACAAGTGGGAAAAGATCAGTACTCATACAGCCCGACGATCTTTTGCAACTAACATGTATAATATGAATGTTCCCAGTTTAACGATAATGGCCATAATAGGGCATAGAACTGAAAGGTCCTTTTTAAGATATATCGAGATAAATCAGGAGCAACACACCCGGAAATTTCTTAAGATTTGGAAAAATCAGGATTCTTCATATCTGAAGGCTGTTTAATGTTGTGTGATTAATTTCAAATGCATCATAGAATTAATGGGATTTTACAAAAAGGGGGTTACCTAATTGCGCCTGCCCGTTTACGTTACATTGTTTATTTGTATTGTCTCTCCGCCTGTTTTCTACTTCAGATCCCCCTGATTGTTTCATCACAATTTTGTTAAATAGTTACTTTAATTAACATCCTTAGCTACAACAGCTTCTAGCTAGCGCTTTTATATATAACGTATATACCCTATAGTTTCAATCCCATTTACCAGTCTTATAAAAACATCTTCTTCTTTTTTAATGGAGTAATTTTAACGATTGGGATCGGAAAATATTTTTAAAAAATTAGCTCCGATACCGTACAGGAATTATAATCTTTTACCGTAATAAGCACTTTGAAATTATTCATTAAAAATATGGTTTGCATTCGTTGCAAAATGGTGGTTAGGGATGAATTAACGAAACTGGGGATTCAATATGCCACTGTTGAATTGGGTGAGGCAGACATACTGGAAAATATTTCAACAACACAAAAACAGCAGTTCAAAGCTGCTTTGTTAAAATCAGGGCTGGAATTAATAGATGACAAAAAGAGCGTCTTAATTCAAAAGATAAAAAATGTGATTGTTGAATTAGTACATTATTCTGAAGAACCTTTGTCCATAAATTTTTCTGATTACCTGAGCCAAAAGTTACAACACGATTATACGTACCTGGCCAATCTTTTTTCAGAAGTCCAGGGAACAACTATCGAACATTTTATTATTGCTCACAAAATTGAGCGGGTAAAAGAATTGCTGGTTTATAATGAATTGAACCTTACTGAAATTGCTTACCAGATGCATTATAGCAGCGTTGCACATCTTTCTGCTCAATTTAAAAAGGTAACGGGCCTCACCCCTACTCATTTTAAACTTATGAAAATAAAAAGGCGCTCCATGCTTGAAGATGTGTGAATCATGTAACCTTTCAACAGATTTATATAACACTTGCTACCAGAATAGTACTCAACTTTACCGGATGAAAAATACAGGCAGCAATAAAATGACAGGTGCTGTAAATTCAAACAATTCAGAAATTGAAAAAGCAAAACCACATATAATTGTTGAAATCATTGAATACATACCTAATTCAGTAGTCAGTAAAACAATCATTAAAAAATTAACCGGAAATGTAAGTGTGATGTCATTTGATACGGGCGAAGGTTTATCCGAAAAGACATCACCTTTCGACACTTTCGTACAAATCATTGAAGGAAATGCAAACATCGTAATAAACAAAGTGTCTAACTTACTTGAGAACGGCCAGGGAATCATCATACCGGCCCATGCACCTAACCAGATTATGTCAAACGGAAGGTTTAAAATGATTTCAACAGTTATTAAAAGCGGGTACGAATAAAGTATGCAGGGATTCAGATTACATAACCATAACGAATAAACGCATTTTAAAGCTATTTACGATAGTACTGCTTCAAACAAATCGTCTTAATATCAAATATCTATAGTGCCTCACCCAAAAATAAATTGGTGCTGAAGTACAAAGTCTGCCAAGAAATACTTTGTGCTCTTTCTTTGCGGGACAATGCTACACCACCCAAAAGTGTGAATGATGTAACCTATTTGTAGAATTGTGTAACACTTAATCGTATTAAACAAATGACCTTTGTGTTATTAAAATTCAAAGTAAAAACAAAATGTACTATAATAATTACTGGGGAATGAACATAATCTGGTGGTTCATCTGGGGAATTTTCATCTTCTGGATATTTTTTCTTCCCTATAATATTCCCGGTCAGCGATATAAAATAGATTCACCACTTGATATCTTACGGAAGCATTTTGCTTCGGGATTAATCACCAACGATGAGTACCAGGAAAAGAAAAAAATTATTGAAAATGATTTATCTAAATTAAGCTAAACATTTGTGCACGCCCGGTGTTATAACTTAACTTGATGATGCCTGAATAGCTGGTATTTGGCAATAGAATAGTGATCACAGAATTAAAATACTTAAAATGAAATCAATTAAAATAAATAATCGCCCGGCCGCTTTTTTTTCCGTCGGTGTTCTGTTACTTATAGCATTTATGCTCCCGTCCTGCGCAAGAAAAATGTCATTCCAAACTTCATCCGTTGTTCCCGCCGCAGAGGGCAAGGTCAAAGTGAAGAAAAATAAAAATAAAAATTACGATGTCACTTTAAGTGTAATACGGCTGGCAGACCCCTCAAGACTTGATCCGCCAAAAAAGGTTTATATAGTATGGATGAACACACAACAGAATGGAACCAAAGAAGTAGGACAGCTTAATACTTCCAGTAGTTTATTTTCAAAAACTATGAAGAGTTCATTAAAAACTTCAGTGCCATTTCAACCTCTCAGTTTTTTTATAACAGCAGAAGATAATGCTGACATGTATAGCCCATCAGGCCAGGTAGTACTGAGAACCAATTAGCAAAATTCCGCGGCAATAGTTACCGTGGAATGAATATCATTCAAAAAAATCAGTTGTTGTATGACAATCTGCTTACAGGCAGCATGGCTCTTTTTATTAGCAATACCCATTGCCTGCGTAGCATGGACCGTTACACATGAAGAGGTATTCCGGGAGCCAAGAGACTATTGCCTTAACCGTTGCGCAAAAGGTAAAACATTGTTAGAAAGAAAATTCTTTTACCTTTTTACATGCGAATATTGTTTTAGCCACTACGTTACTGTACTGTTTCTTTTATTGACGGATTATAAATTGTTAATGACTGACTGGCGGGGCTATATAATTGCAGGGCTTGCATTAGTGTGGATCGCTAATGTTTATATGAGTCTATTTGGGCTAATAAAGCAGGATGTAAAAAAGGAAAAAATGGAAATAAGTTTGATGGATAAGAAAACAAATGCATGACCAAAGATGCTGCCATCGAACACGCTTCATGAAAAACCACACGATATTATTTTCAACAGCTTCCTTTAAAAAATGGTAACCCGTTTAATCGAAAAAGCTGGTTGCCCGAATTAATACCGGCAACGCATAAACGAAAATAATAATAGTCGTTTGTGTAAATGTTTTGGATTCGAACATTAATAAGGAACTTTTCGTTGAGCATTTGCATAAAAGGTTGCATTCACCAAATCGTGAGGGGCCAGTTGTTCAGATTTTAACCGATATCACTTTTTTATCCTCTCTTACAGCTTTATCAACCAACTTATTTAGAGTAAGCCCCTGGCCTATTACGGAAAATATCACAATAAAATAGCAACAGGAAAGTATCACCTCCCGGTAGGGAGAAAGAGGAAGTGAGAGTGCCATCGCTATCGAAATTCCTCCGCGCAAACCGGCCCACGTGAGAATAGAAAGATTCACCAGGTTAACTTTGCGTAATTCAAAAAATGCAATTAATGATACACTGATCGCTCTTGCGATAAGTATAATCAAAATCGAGATCAACCCAATCAACCAGTAATGTCTCAGGAACGGCAATATCAATAGTTGCAGCCCAATCATTACAAAAAGAATCGTGTTAAGTATCCCATCCAGCAATTGCCATACACGATTTAGAAACTGTGTAGCCGGATGGTCTTTACCAAAACTGTTATTGCCTACTACCAATCCGGCCACAACTGCTGATAAAGGTATGGATGCATCAAACTTATTGGCCACTACCGAAATACCCAACACCACTGCAAGGGATATTAAAAAGATAGTTTGAAATTCTTTAATTGACCTTATAAGGCGGTATGCGATAAACCCCATTAGCAAGCCGATAAGAACACCTCCGATAACCTGCGTTCCGAAAGAGCGCAATGTTTCAAGTACGGATATTCTGTTAGAGGATTGTCTAGTAATGCCCAAAATTGTTACAAAAAGAATGAGCCCAACCGCATCATTAAACATAGACTCCCCGGATATAATGGTTGCTAACTTTGGAGGAATTCTTGATTTTGTAATAATAGCGCCTACAGCAATTGGGTCCGTCGGTGAAATAAGAGTTCCAAAAAGAAAGCAATAAATAAGCGGAATGTCAATACGCAAAAGATGAGCCGCTCCAAACAGTAATCCCCCAAAAACACCTGAAGAAACTACTACGCCCAGTGTGCTCAATATTAATACGGGCCTTCTTAATGCTTTTAGTTTTTGATAGTCGAAATGCAGGGCGCTGGCAAACAGTAAAAAGCCAAGCATTACGTTCAACAACACCTCAGAGAAATTAATGTTGTGAGCAAGTGTCGTTAGCAGGTTCGATTTTTCATCCCCAATTCTTCCTATAATTAGAACAATAATAGAAACCACCACCGACATTGTCATCACCCCTATCGTGCCCGGCAATTTTACAAACCTTTCGTTTAAATAAGAAAAACCGGCGCTGATAATTATGAGTACCGTTATAATGGAAAGTATGTCCAAAGTAAATAGTAATTATTTGAAAGATGTTACAAACTTACAGTAAGTAAATGTCAAACCATTTTACGTCGGTTGGTCCACCGAACTATACTGCTCCATTAAATAAAAACTTTTCAAAGTAATGCCAGTATTATTTTTATTGATCCATCCTGTTTCGAAAATGCAGGAAAAATGCCTAATCGTTAATGTGTGAATTATGTAACTAATGCAAAGAACTGTGTAATATTCAGTAGAATTAATGCAGCGAACTTTGCCTATAAATCGATAGTCACCTCAATTATATACAATCTTCACAATGAACAGCCCCATTAATGCCCGGGTTGAAAAGAGATGGGAAATGGGCAAATCCGCCAGCCCGTGAACCGGCGCCCGGAGATGTAATCTGCATGCTCCTGGCGACATCGTTCCGGCGGATGCCCGCTTACTGAAAGGCGATGAAGTATTCGTTGACCAATCGGCACTAACGGGTGAATCATTACCGGCTACACGCAAAACCGGTGAAGCCATATTCCCGGGGTCTATCATTCGCAGGGGTGAAATTGACGCTCTGGTCTATGCAACAGGTACCAACACTTACTTTGGCAAGACAGCAAAACACTTGCGGAAGCGCATACTGTAAGTCATTTTCAGAAAGCGGTATTGAAGATCGGTAATTACCTCATAATACTTGCAGTGGCTTTAGTAGCCATCATTATTACTGTTGCGATTTTCAGGGGCGGCCCGATCCTCAGCACTTTAGAATTTGCTCTAGTACTAACGGTGGTGGCCGGTCCCATTATAGGAGCCTTTATCAGTGTTGGTTTTGAATTCATCCTTAAGGGAAAGGCAACTGATGCAGGTGCTATTGCACAGGGTACATCCTATTGAAAATAAAAAGGTTTAAATTTAAAATAATGGAACACCTGGTATGTACGAAAAGTACTGCTATACTTATGCCGGAAATCCTTTAATAATTAGAACAAGCCTATGTGGACAAATATCAGAATCTGGATTAACGAACACCGTAACAAAATTGTAAACAGCATTGCGTTTTATCCCGCCATAATTGTGATTGTATTTTTGGCGCTTTCTCTAATGAGCATTACGTTTGATTTTTCTGAAGAAGGCAGGCAAATAAAATCGCGCCTACATTGGCTCAGGTTAAGGGATCCTTCTACGGCACGAAGTATTATCTCTTCCATCACAGCCGGGATTATTACATTGACTGTATTTAGCTTTTCGATGGTAATGATTGTTCTGAATCAGACTGCATCTCAATTGAGCAACCGGATTTTAGATAAACTGATAGGAAGCCGTTTTCAGCAGGTAGTATTAGGCATATATGTCGGCACCATTGTATATGCTTTATTTTTATTGAGTACGATCAGGGATGTGGATTCCGGTGTTCAGATTCCTGCATTAAGCACCTATTTGCTGATAGTACTTACCATTGTTGATATTTTTCTTTTCATCTATTTTCTGCATTACATCACCCAATCAGTAAAGTACGAAGTAATCATTCAGCGGATATATAGAGAGACAAATTCTTCATTGGAGCATTCCTGCAAGTTGCAGCACCTCCCTGCGAAAGCAATGTTATTTGAAAGTAAATACCTGGTTGCCGCTGCAGCCTCCGGAATTTACGAGGGCTTTGATAAACGCATTTTATTGCGCATTTGTAATGAAAATGACTGCATTTTAAATCTAATGCAATCTCCCGGCGCCTTTATTTTAAAAGGATTGCCTGTTATTAAAGTGAACAAGACATTGCCTATAGAAATTATAAAAGAAATACAAAAAGCAGTGTATTTGCAATCCAGTGAATCCATCAAAGAAAATTTCTTTTTTGGTTTCAGGCAATTGACGGAATTGGCTCTTAAGGCTTTGAGCCCCGGCATCAATGATCCGGGTACTGCCATCGAAAGTTTACGGGCATTATTCCAGTTATATTCTTACAGAGTAAATCATTTTCCGAAAAACACTATTAGGAACCAAGAATCGCAGGCAAGAATTATTTTAAAAGAATTGACCTTTGAGCAAATATTTGGAGAAACGATTTTCCCTATTTGGGATTATGGCAAACATGACCGCCTGGTTCAAAATGAACTGCATAATTTGTTGACAGTTTTTCTAACAATTGCGCCCGATGCAGAAATTGCCGGAACATTATTACAGAAAGTGAAACTACAAATGACAGATTCATCACACTAAGCAAAAGGCTTGCGAAAAGAAAAGCGCGAATTAGTATCCGTGGCACCTTCTAATATTTTATTAATCTTAAGGGGTAATTTTTAAACTGAATTTCATGGTGTAAGAGAACTTGTCAGCAATATTGAGAGTAAAGAAAACGCCTGCAATAGAAAACCAAATGATTATGACCTTACTATGTTAACCCAACTGTACAATTTTCGAACCATTTTATTCCTGATTTGACCAGACTCGCCAATCTTTTGGCGGTATGAGATTTGGAGAAGTCTTTTATTTTAGTGATTACTAAGTATTTTAAACATCCAAATTGTAATGATGAGAGCTGATAAAAATAACATGGAATTTATCCCCTCCTTAAAATAGGAGATAATCAATACGCTACCAAGCTGCCAGGCTAGCTCGCAACGAACAATTATCGCTATATTACAAAAAAGTGTTATGCTCCCAGAGAAGCTCAAAGCTCAGGAATGAGGTCTAAGGCGCTTGAATAACAAATATCGGGAGTGCCATCAATAATTTTTTAAGTTGTAATGTTGAAATAGCAAGTTCTGGCACCGCACGTGATACGAATTATTTTTATAAAGCCTTGGAAATAAGTAATTTCAGGGCTTTTTTATTTTCTGGGAGACGGTAGATACCAATATACCAACAAATCTATATCGGCATAAGAAGTTTAAGTTATAATGCATCACTCCTACCTGATAACCTGCGTGCCATTATCGCAGCTAATAGTATTACAATCACTATGAGCAACCATGAAACAAGTGGTACAATAAGAAATACACCGGCTGGTTTTGCCCCAATTGGACTTAATACACCGCTGTAAGCAACCAAAGAACCAAGTGGAAGAATGATCATCAGACTATAGAGAATCATGCGGAAAAGATCAGACCAACGCTTAGCAAACACATTAGCCACCAAAAGCGCTAAAAAAGGGGAGAGTATCCAGATAAAAAAAAGTACAATCAGGAGAAAAGATTTGTTGTTGCGACCTGTATAAAGCGTCAACGCAAGTGAGCCCACAGCCCCTGCTAAAACCACTACAACAGCTATTGTTCGGAGTAAACCAAATCTAAGAATGTTTTTCACCGGTGTTATTTTTAATAAAACTAGCTAAAATATCTATGGCTCAATAGCACCTGAAATGTCAATTTTATCAAGATAAGACTTAAGTTTTGTATCTGTTGAAAATGATGTGAATTTTGTAATTGCGTTTATGCCACCGTTATATTGAACCTCAACATAGAAGTTATTGAGCTGGTATAAGGAATAACCATTTAATCCAATATGAAAAAGATAATATCGATAGCTGTTATAAGCTTTCTTTCGACGGTAGTATTTGGTTAATCGAAAATTAGTGTTGACTCCGTAACGAAACATTATGGCGAAAAAGTGACGGCGTGTTCAAAAGTGTACGGCACTAAAACGCTTGAAAAGGTAACCTTTATAAACCTGGGTGCTGCATATCCGAACAGTCTCTTAACGATAGTTATTTTTACGAAAGATAAAGACAAGTTTAAGTCAGCTCCTGAAGCGATGCACCGTGAATAGAATATTTGTGTTACGGATATCGAATTAATTGTCTCCAATCTCAGCACGCAAACTATTGGTAAAAAGATTGTAAAGTGAAGGTGACGCATAGAAGAAAAACAAAAGATTCTTGGGAATTGCTTTCCAATAACCTGGCATCTTCCTGAAATGGCTTAATTATTATTGCAGTGTTTTAAAATAAATTACAACGGAAGAAAAACATCACGAGGATTCAGGCAGGATCGCACAAAAGTTGCGGGCCGTCTGTATTATGAAGTTTATTATGAAAAGGATAAAATGAAGAAAATCGGCAACACTGAAAAATGCTATTAAGACCG
>NZ_JBMQQG010000124.1:0-12507 GCF_057362405.1 Ginsengibacter sp. | reverse complement strand
GGCATCGGGGCGTATCATGGAAAGTATTCTTTCGACACATTTATTCATTACAAACCGGTAATGAAAACGCCCACCTGGTTTGACCCGGGAATTAAATACCCGCCTTATAAAGGAAAACTCAAATGGTTTAAGCGCCTGGTGAAATAGTTTATTAGCCTTTCGATTTAAAACCTAAACATGAACTGCATACAAAGTAACTTTAGATAATTACACATGAGAAAAAATGCCTGGTTCTTCTATGAGTATACGGGAAACAAATGTACTAATTGTTGGAGCCTCTGTGTCAGGATTGGCCTCCGCTGCATCTCTTCAGAAGCAAGGGATAGAATATTTGATTATAGAGAAGAACCAAGCAATAGCTGTTCCGTGGCGCAATCATTATGAGCGGCTCCATTTGCACACAAATAAAAGTGGCTCGAACTTACCTTATAAAAAATTTGGCGCTGGTGTTCCCCGATACCCATCCCGCCAGCAGGTAGTTGATTACCTCAGCGATTATCAAAAAGAATTCAACATTTCTCCTATTTTTAATACAAAGGCGACAAGGATAAGTAAAGAAGGGGATCGCTGGGTTACCGAAACCAATAACGATGTATTTAAATCAAAATATATAATCATTGCCACCGGCCCGTTTGGCAAACCTAAGTCGTTTGATTTTAAAGGCATGGAAACATTTGCCGGAAGAATATTGCACAGTTGCGAATACAAAACCGGGAAGAATTTTAAAGGACAAAAAGTTTTGATCGTGGGGTTTGGGAACTCCGCTTGTGAGATTGCCATAGATTTATTCGAACAGGGAGCAGAGACATACATGTCTGTTCGCTCGCCCGTTAATGTAGTGCCACGGGATGTTTTCGGGATACCGATCCTGCAATTAAGTTTATTAATGAAGCCATTACCACCGCGGATCGCTGATGCCATCAATGCCCCGTTGATGCGGTTATTGGTTGGCGATATCACAAAGCTGGGGTTAAAGAAATTACCCTATGGGCCATTGGAACAAATACAAAAAGATGGGAGGGTGCCTTTGTTAGACATTGGTACCATAAAACACATCCGGGAAGGACACATCAAAATTTACGATAATATCGATCACATCTCAGGCAGCTCAGTACACTTTGAAAATGGCGAAGAAAAAAGTTTTGATACGATCATTGCTGCTATTGGTTACTATAATGATTACTCCGAAATAATCGACGTTGATAAAAGTCGCTTTGACGATTTAAAAGCCAGCGTAGATAGGCAAAAATATTTTGGAAAAGACGGTTTGTATTTTTGCGGTTTTTGGGTTGCCCCCACCGGCCAGTTTCGCGAAATTGCGCTGGATGCAAAAAAAATAGCAAAGGATATTGCCAAAAAGAAAATACCAGGCTGATCAAAAAAACTAATTTTCACCCAACTGCATGTTTTAATCTATCCTAAGATCTATTCAATAATCCATGATTATTATCACAAGTCTCAATGCTACGTATCATGTTATAAAAGCCTCGCCTGTAATATTTTTGAACAGATTAAATAAAACTTTGCAATGCTTGGAGAACTAAATGAAATGCAAATGAATCATTTCCTGCTTACCCAGGCAATAGGAAGAATCGCGTGTACCGATGGCAAAAAACCTTACATAGTTCCTGTGACTTATGCGTTTGATGGCAAAGACATAATAGGACAAACAAGGGAAGGAAAAAAGCTGGATATCCTGCGCAAAAATACCAACGTATGTTTTGAAGTAGATGCCATGACTAATATGGCCAATTGGAGAAGTGTAATAATCGACGGCACATTTAGTGAATTAAAAGGAACCGAGGCTGATAAAGCAAGGGATTATTTATTCAATCATATATGGCCTTACTTAACGAGTTCCACCATTCATTCACACGAGCATGAGGCATCCCGTGAAAGCGTTAATGATGTAAATAGAATTAAACCCATCATGTTCCGGATTAAAATAAAAGACAAATCCGGCAGATTCGAGAAACAATAAAATCAGATTAGATGAAAATATAATTTTGTTTTGCAAACCACTAAACAAGTTCAGATCTTCTTAATTTCATCTAAAGTCAAATAACCTATTTTCTCAATAAACTAAAAATTTAAGAACAATAATGGAACCTGGTAAAAACGTTTCTGCGGAAGAAGCAGTAAAAATTATTCAATCTGGTAACAGGGTTTTTGTACATGGCAGCGCAGCAACTCCTATGCATATTTTAGAAGCTATGCAAAATAGGTATGCAGAACTTAATAATGTTGAACTCGTGAGCATTACTACTTTTGGAAATATTCACTTCAACGATCCTAAGTATGGAAACAGCTTTTTTATTAACTCGTTATTTGTTTCGGAAAATACCCGTGCTGTTGTTAACAGCGATCATGGCGATTATGTGCCGATATTCCTCAGCCAGATACCGCAACTATTTATCAGGAATATATTACCGCTTGATGTGGCCATCGTGCAGGTATCGCCGCCGGACTCGCATGGCTATTGCTCTTTGGGAACTTCGGTTGATATTGCCCGTGCGGCAGTAGACACTGCCAAACATATTATAGCCCAGGTAAATTCTAAAATGCCACGCACCCATGGCCAGGGCTTTGTGCATATAGATAAAATAGATGCTATGGTGTGGCACGATGCGGAACTTCCCGAAATTGACTATTCATCCAAATCGAGTGATACCATTACCAAGATCGGGTACAATGTAGCGTCCCTTATTGAAGATGGTGCAACCTTACAGTTAGGCATAGGCGCAATTCCCGACCAGGTATTGCAGAATCTTTATAATCACAAAGGACTTGGCATACATACAGAAATGCTATCAGATGGTGTAATCCCGTTAATAGAAAAAGGAATAATTGATAACAGCCGAAAAAAGATAAATATGGGTAAAACCGTAACAGGCTTTATGGCGGGCACTAGGAAATTATACGATTTTGTAGATGATAATCCTTCAGTAAGAGTCATGGATATTAGTTATGTAAATGACACAAGCATTATCAGAAAAAATCCAAAAGCAACTGCAATAAACAGCGCTATTGAAATTGACCTAACGGGACAGGTATGCGCAGATTCTTTTGGCACGTATCAATACTCAGGTATCGGCGGTCAAATGGATTTTATAAGAGGCGCTTCACTTTCCGAAGGAGGAAAACCAATTATAGCAATGCCCTCGGTAACTTCAAAAGGCATATCGAGAATTGTTCCTTTTTTAAAAGATGGCGCCGGAGTTGTTACGACGAGAGGCCACGTACATTGGGTGGTAACTGAGTTTGGAATGACTGATCTCTTTGGAAAAAATTTGAAACAAAGAGCAAAAGAATTAATTCGTATAGCCCACCCTGACAATAAAGAATCGTTGGAAAGAGCCTTTTATGATAGATTCAAAACAACGGTTTAATTTTTTTGCCTTACCCTGGTACTGCTGATATAAAATTTATCAAAAACCAACCCACAACCAAAAAAGCCTTGAAAACTAATACTGACAAGGCTTTTTAATTTACAAAAAGTCACAAATCGGCAAGCCATTGCTTACTCTTTCGCTCAAGCAATAGTGACTTCTATCATGTCTTCTTATTCTTTACATCATAGATGGCAGGTGTGATCTTTTCTAATTTTGAATGGCCTCCACTAATCACTTTAGATGAAATGACTGAAAAAGGACGCCATAGTCATTCACCGCCGGAAGTAATTGCCATAGAAAATTAGTTAACAACCTAATTTTGATTAAAGAATTAGTTATGAATACTAGTTCATCTCATATTGATACAGAAAATGCAAGCAACCTCAAAAAGAATGTAACAACAGGCCTGGTAACCGCAATACGTGGTAGCATAGTAGATATCCGTTTCGAAAAAAATCTCCCTTCCATTAACTCAGTTGTAAGGACCGGAAATAAGATGGAAGTTATTATTGAAGTGCAACTCCAGCTCGACACAAAACATGTTCGTGGCATTGCGTTAACACCAACACAAGGACTTGCAAGAGGCATGAAAGCCGTAACAACAAATGAGCCTTTAAAAGTTCCGGTGGGAGAAGATATTCTCGGGCACATGTTTGATGTTTTTGGGAACACATCAGATAATTACATTTTATCATCATCTCTTGAATGGCGAAGCATTCACCAAACGCCCCCGACGTTGATGGAGCGCTCAACCATATCCGAAGTTTTTGAAACGGGCATAAAGGCAATTGATGTGTTGGTCCCTTTGGAACGTGGCGGCAAAGCCGGGTTGTTCGGGGGCGCCGGAGTTGGCAAAACCGTTTTACTAACGGAGCTCATTCACAACATGGTAAAGAACCATAACGGCATCAGTATGTTTTGTGGCATTGGCGAACGTTGTCGTGAAGGGCTGGAACTCTATCATGACATGAAGGAAGCAGGAGTTCTGCCGAATATGGTGATGATGTTTGGTCAAATGAATGAATTACCCGGCGCCCGTTTTCTAGTAGGCCACGCCGCATTAACAATGGCAGAATATTTTAGGGATGATGAACATAAAGATGTGTTATTGCTTATCGATAATATTTTTCGTTTCATCCAGGCAGGCATGGAAGTATCCGGACTGATGGGCCAAATGCCCTCACGGTTGGGTTATCAACCAACGATGGGAACCGAATTATCAGAACTGGAAGAACGCATTGCCAATACCAACGCGGGCGCTATCACTTCTATACAAGCGGTGTATGTGCCGGCAGATGACCTAACAGACCCTGCCGCTGTACATACATTTTCTCACCTGTCTGCATCGATTGTTTTGTCAAGAAAGAGAGCAAGCGAAGGTTTGTATCCCGCTATAGATTTGTTACAGTCAGGTTCAAAAATGGCTGCGACCGGTATCATAGGAGAAAGGCATTACAACATAGCGCAGGAGATCCGGCAAACATTGGCACAATATGAAGAGTTGAAAGATATCATTGCAATGCTGGGCCTGGAACAGCTTTCAGCGAATGATCAAAAAAAAGTGAACCGGTCACGAAAACTGGAGCGTTTTCTTACACAGCCTTTCTATACTACCGAACAGTTCAGCCAGTATAAAGGAAAAAATGTAAGCCTTAAAGATGCGCTTGATGGATGTGAGAGAATCTTAAACGATGAATTTAAAGACTATCCCGAAAGTGATTTTTATATGATTGGTTCTATTGATGAGGTGAAACAAAGGAAAGTAAATCTCACTGCCAGTAGTTGATAATACATCTTGTCCGTCTCCCTCGGGAGAGGGGTTGGGGTGAGGCTAAATAAATTTTAATGAATCTAAAAATATTACTTCCGTTTAAGGTTTTTGCATTAATAAACTATGTAAAAAAAATTGTTATTGAAACAAGTGCCGGTTCATTTGGCCTTTTACCGCAACGACTCGATTTCACCGCTGCAATAGTACCCGGTATTCTAATGTATGAATCAGAAAGTGAAGGATTGAAATATGTAGCCTTAGATGAAGGAATTGTGATAAAGGCAGGCCCCGATGTTTTGGTATCTGTTAGAAATGCCATTGGCGACGCTCCATTAGGAACGCTCCGGGAATTGGTTGAAAAAGAAATGCTGCAACTGGACGAAAAAGAAATAAATGCACGTTCGGTTATGGCGAAACTGGAAAGTGGTTTCATGAGGAATATTCAAAAATTAAGAACAGGCTAGTGGAAAAGCAAACATCATATAACAAAAAATCTTTCAGTAGCGAGGTGGGCGAAAAAGAAAAAAGAAGGTTGCAGGCGCAGCGTGATAAAAAGAGTGTGTGGGCAGGATTAGGTTTATATGGAATGGTAGGTTGGTCAGTAGCTGTACCTACTTTATTGGGTGCCGCTTTAGGTATGTGGCTGGATAAAAAGTATAAGGTAACTTTTTCATGGACACTCAGTTTACTAATTACAGGTTTGATGATTGGCTGCCTGGTTGCGTGGAACTGGATACAAAAAGAAAATAAGGAAATACATAAAAAACAGGACGATGAAATTGAATGAAATGATAAACATGCTTCCGTCATTACTTGCGGGAGCCCTTTTAGGAATTCTATTTTTCGGTGGCCTTTTGCTTACGATACAAAAGGCCCTGCATTCAAAAAAAGTGGCTTTGCTTTTTATTGGCAGCTTTATTATCAGGATGGCAGTTACTCTTGCAGGATTTTATTTTGTGTCCCAAAACAGCTGGCAAAAAATGTTGGTTTGTCTTGCAGGATTTTTAATTGCAAGGACCATTATAACCCGCATCACACAAAGAAACAATCACTCAAAAATTGCTTCAATAAAGGAGGTATCACATGAGGCTTAGTCCCGACCAAAAGATTTTCTGGCAGCATGGGTTTGTAAATATCAACCTTACCATCGTTACTACATGGGCGCTGATGATTATCCTGGTCGCAGGTGCAAAACTTATCAACCGTAAATTAAAATCGGAAATTAAAACAACACGTTGGCAAAATATTTTAGAGATGCTTGTAATCGGTATGAGAAACCAAATAAAAGAAGTGGGCCTGAGCAACCCGGGAAAATATATTGGTTTTATCGGCACGATGTTTCTGTTCATTGCTGTTTCCAATTTATGTACCATCCTTCCCTGGTACGAGGCTCCAACAGGTTCCCTATCTACCACGGTTGCGTTGGCCATTTGCGTATTTATTTCGGTCCCCTTTTTTGGAATTGCTGAAAGCGGGATAAGGGGATACCTGGAATCATACCTGCAGCCTAGTTTTATTATGCTGCCATTTAATATTATCAGTGAGTTCTCACGAACACTAGCCCTTGCCGTTAGGTTATTTGGTAATATCATGAGTGGTGGCCTTATCGTATCCATTCTCCTTTCCATAGCGCCATTTTTCTTTCCTGTAGTTATGAGCGCTCTGGGTATGTTAACGGGAATGGTACAGGCATACATATTTGCCATATTGGCAACGGTATATATAACGGCTGCGACACAGGATATTAAAAAGAAAACAAGTAAAAAATTAAAAAACATACAAAATGGATAGTACAACTATTATTGCAGTAGCATCCATTGTTACTGCCGGACTCACAACAGGAATTGGCTGTATGATGCCCGCATTAGGCGAAGGAAAATCGGTTTCGTCTGCATTGAATTCAATTGCCCAGCAACCGGACGCATCCTCTACCATTACCCGAACGCTCTTTGTAGGACTGGCAATGATAGAATCAACAGCCATTTATTGTTTTGTGGTATCGATGATTCTCATTTTTGCTAATCCCTTCTGGAACCATTTTATCGCTAAATAATTTGTACAGAGTATGCAGATCAACTGGTTTACGGTTATAGCACAGATTATTAATTTTCTCATCCTTGTATGGTTGCTGAAAAGATTTTTGTATAAGCCTGTTTTGAATGCTATTGATGAAAGAGAAAAAAAGATAGCAGCCCAACTAAAAGATGCTGAAGCTCAAAAAGCAGCAGCTCAAAAAGAGCTGGATTTATTCCAACAAAAAAATGAAACATTTGATAAAGAGCGGGCAGCGCAATTAAATAAAGTGCAGGAAGAAGCAAAGGCTGAAAAGCAAAAGTTGTTCGACGAAGCAAGAAGTGAATCTGATGTGCTGCGTTTGAAATATGAAATCGCCCTGAAGCAGGAAAAAGAAAATATAACTGATACGATTAGACGAAAAACGCAGGACGAGGTTTTTGCCATTGTCGGCAAAACGCTTGCCGATCTTGCCTCCGTTAGCCTCGAAGAACAATCAGTAAAAGTATTTATAAAAAAAATACAGGATTTGAAAGATGAGGAGCGGGTCAAATTTAAGGAGGCTTTTATGAACGCTAATAAAACAGTTCTTATTAAAAGTGCCTTCGAATTATCCACATCATCAAAAGCTGAACTGGAGAAATCCATAAGTGAAACAACAGGAAAGGGAACAAATTTTCAGTATCAATGTGAGCCCGCATTGGTAAGTGGTATTGAAATTGATGCAGAAAAATATAATGTATCATGGAATATAAATTCTTACCTGGATACTTTAAAAAAGAATATAACTGCATCCATAAATGGACAGCAAAAAGAAAAAGATGATGCAACCGCTCAGCCTGGATAAAATAATAGATGATACGTTCAGCGAAATAAGCCAAACACGGAAAAATTATATCCCTGATTTTCAGCCGCAGGAAAAAGGGATTGTAAAAAATGTATCCTCCGGCATAGCAAAAATTACCGGCTTGCCGGGAACCGGTTATGAAGAGCTCCTGAAATTTCCGGGCAACTTATTTGGCATTGCTCTCAATCTTGACGAAGATGAAACGGGAGTTGTTTTGTTAGGAGATGATGAGCACCTGCAGGCTGGAGATGTTGTCGAAAGAACCGAACGCGTTGCGGATATTCCTGTAGGAAATGGTCTTATTGGTCGCGTGATTAATCCTTTAGGCCAACCGTTAGACGATAAAGGTCCTGTTACTTTTACCCAACGTTTCCCAATTGAACGACCTGCCCCTCCCATCATGAGTCGTGAGGCAGTGAATGTTCCTTTACAAACCGGCATTAAGGTAATCGATGCATTAATTCCCATTGGTCGTGGTCAGCGTGAATTGATATTGGGCGATCGGCAAACCGGTAAAACATCTATTGCAATTGATTCAATTCTTAACCAGCATGATAAAAATGTTTTTTGCGTTTATTGTGCTATCGGTCAGCGGGCTTCTACTGTTGCAAAAGTAATTGCCCAACTTAATAAGAATGGCGCTTTGGATTATACAACGGTTGTTGTTACAGAAGGAAATGATCCACCCGGACTTCAATACATTGCTCCATACGCAGCGACCAGTATTGCGGAATATTTTATGGAACAGGGCCGTGATGTATTGATCGTTTATGATGATCTCACCAATCATGCAAGGGCTTATCGGGAACTATCACTCTTATTACGCAGGCCGCCGGGCAGGGAAGCTTTTCCGGGCGATATATTTTATATTCACTCGCGCCTGCTTGAAAGGTCAACGCATTTAAATAAAGAGCATGGCGGTGGGTCGCTCACTGCTTTACCAATAATAGAAACAGAGGCCCAGGATATTTCGGCCTATATTCCAACCAATCTTATATCAATAACTGACGGGCAGTTATACCTGTCACCCAAACTTTTTGAACTTGGCATGTTGCCTGCGGTTGATGTAGGGAAATCAGTTTCGCGGGTAGGTGGCAAAGCGCAGTTACCAGCGTACAACAAAGTTGCCGGAAATCTAAAACTGGCTTATTCGCAATTTGAAGAATTAGAAACATTCGCACGATTTGGCACACGCCTCGATGACAATACACGTAAAGTAATTGAACATGGAAAAAGAATAAGGGCATGTTTTAAACAACCCGAATTACACCCGGTTCCCGCGACTGACCAGGTAATTATTTTACTGGCTTTAACGAAAGGCTTGTTTGATGCAATACCGTTATCAAAGATAGCAGAGGCTGAAGTATTGATCCGAAATATTACCTCGCAATTACCAAACGAATTGTTAGAGCGGATCCGATCTGCTAAACCTTTAAACAAAAGTGATGAAGAAGCCATTGTTTCATTAGCAACAACAGCGCTTCACCCAATGAAAAATATTTTGGAATCCAAATCGAATAACCATGAGTGATAGTCTTGAAAGTTTGCAAAGAAGAAAACAAAGTGCCGGGGAACTGTTTTCGGTTGTAAGAACCATGAAAGCTATGGCAGCCTCTAATATCAGCCAATACGAAATGGCAGTTCAATCTTTGCAGGACTATTATCGTACCATATCACTTGGCATCAAAGCCTGTTTCACCAGTAAGCAATTATCCATTTCTGAACTAAATGAAATAAAAAAAAACAGGCCGCTAACAGTGGCAATTGTTTTTGGATCAGACCAGGGTTTGGTGGGAAGATTCAATGATGAACTGGCTATCTTTGCTGACCAAACATTAAAAGATATAAACGATCAAAAAGAAATCTGGGCAGTTGGCGAAAGAATCTATTCAAGATTAGAAGATGTAAACTTGTCTCCCTCGAGGCTTTTTAGTGTACCCAATTCCGTTACTGCCATAACTCCCCTCGTGAATGATATTTTAATTAAAAGTGAAGAATGCAGGGAGCAAAATCAAATGTATCGTCTCTATATTTTTAACAATGCTCCGTTGGCAGGCGAAGGTTATGTTAAGCACAGCCAGCGGCTCTTTCCGCTTGACCGCAAATGGGAAGATGAAATAAAAAAATTGAAATGGCCTTCAAAAAATTTGCCACAGGTAATAGGCGCCACTAAAAACACTTTGCATGCATTGGTAAGAGAATATCTTTTTGTATCAATTTATAAAGCCTGCGCTGAATCGTTGGCCAGTGAAAATGCCAGCAGACTTCAGGCAATGGAACGTGCAGAAAAGAATATAGACGAGATAATGGATGACCTTAAACAAAGTTATAACCGGCTTCGGCAAAGTACTATTGATGAAGAATTGTTTGATGTGATTGCAGGATTTGAAGCATTAAAAAATGGCAGGTAGAAAAATCATCAATTTTGGCAAATCAAGAATCAGATTCGACCCTGGTAAACGAGTCTATAACATTACAGAATTGAAACAGAAAAAAAAAGGATTGACAAATAGTAATGCATATTTTAGTGTGACGATCGCTTAATTAATATAATATGAGTGAAGAAATACTACATCTTATTCCTTCGGGCATTACTAAGTTTATTCTTGTTACATTATTTTCTTTACTTATCGGGCTGGAGCAACGGAAGCACTATATTAAAGAAGAGTTTGAAAGCAGGTATGGAACAGATAGAACGTTTACACTTATTGGAATTTTAGGTTTTATTCTTTATGTGATCAGTCCAAAAACACTGGTGCCCTTTCTTGGCGGCGGCCTGGCGATTACCACCTTATTGGCCATCAATTATTTTCAAACAATAGCTATCCAAAAAAAATTTGGCATCACTTCGCTGGTAATTGCATTGATAACTTATTGCCTTGCTCCACTGGTGTACACGCAACCAAGTTGGCTGGTACTTTTAATTGTTGTAAGTGTTCTGATTTTAACGGAGATTAAGGAAACACTGTTTCAATTCTCCTCCAAATTCGACAATAATGAATTCATCACGCTGGCCAAATTCCTGGTTATAACAGGTGTGATTCTTCCATTATTGCCGGATAAAACCATATCACCCACTTTTAATTTTTCACCATACAAATTTTGGTTAGCGATAGTAGCCGTATCGGGGATTTCCTATTTCAGTTATTTGCTTAAGAAGTTCGTGTTCCCCAATTCCGGAATCATTCTTACCGGTATTTTAGGCGGAATGTACAGCAGCACTGCAACTACAATTATACTGGCAAGAAAAAGTAAAGACCTTCCTGAAAAAAATAAAGTAGCTGCGGCGATTATTCTTGCTACAACTATGATGTACGTTCGATTGTTTTTACTGGCTCTTTTTTTTAATAAGACTTTGGCATTGGAACTTGCACCTTCATTTGCCATCTTCATAGTTATATCTTCAGCAATTGCGCTTTATTTTTTGAGAAGCCGCCAGCGGCAAAAGAAGCAACCTGCAACAACCCAAAACTTCCAGCCAAATAATAATCCGCTGGAATTTAAGACAGCTCTGCTATTCGCAGTCCTCTTCATTTTTTTTGCGGTCATAACGGGACTGGTTACTAAAAATTACGGAACTGGAGGTATTAATGTGCTTTCATTTGTGGTAGGCGTTACCGACATAGACCCCTTTATTTTGAATCTGTTACAAAGTAAATGGAACATCGAAAATGCTGTGATTATAACGGCAGTGCTAAACGCAGTTACCAGTAACAATTTACTTAAAATGATTTACGGCATTTTTCTTTCTGACTCATCTATTCGCAAGCTATTGATTATAGGTTTCAGTGTTTTAGTTGTGGCGGGTTTACTGTTGTCGTTTGCATTTCATTTTTAGCTTGCTTCAAATCGAAAAGGCCTTGAAAGTAAATCCTAACAAGGCTCTAAAAATTTAATCGTACCCGGGATGGGAATAAGATAACTTATTGAAATGCTTGTCAATATTAACTTTCATATTTTATGAGGTACAATAGAGGTACATGGATCGTAATATTTCACAGCTTTAGATAGAAATTTGCAAACGGCATTATACTTTTTATAAATCAAAGCGGTTCATAATATTAACTTTAGACAAAGCCAAAAAAAATTACCCACGATAAGGCAAATTAAGGCAAACAATATTTAGCTTTCAAAATTAAGACACGGCTATTCTAAAAAAATTAAAACATTACAAAATGACGTCAGAGGAAGCATTAGCGAGGCATCGCAAGAACTTACATGGCTCCGCAGGTATTCCAGAAATGGACAAGAAGGAGTCTCAACGTCTTATGGCAAAGCTTTCAGCGACCTTAATCCGGACAAAGAAACAAGATATCAGATCGAAGAAGGAAACCCCGAACAAACCAACTTAGGCGTATGGGCTAATTGTCTCAAAATGGGTTAGGAAAAGAATAATAAGTTATTAAGACAAGAAGCTCAGTAAGTGGAATAGAATTCTCATTTCGATTTGTCCCAAAAAATTATGAGTTCTATTTGGCATTTGT
>NZ_JBMQQG010000123.1:0-7993 GCF_057362405.1 Ginsengibacter sp. | reverse complement strand
GTTTCTTTTCCGGGTACGTTTGGCGTATGGTCAAGAACTGATAATGCCAATGCTGGCGGTAGGTGTAATCTAGGCATGCTAAAAATTGAAATGAATTTTGCTGGTGTTCAGGCTGGCGTGAGGGCATCTATTGACGGAGTTCCATATGATACGATCGGTTGTGTTCCATTGAGGGTGGATTTTACTGATACGCTTAATAAAGGAAAACTTTATTACTGGAGTTTCGGCGATGGGTCAGGTGATACGACTTTGGTTCCTGCTGCTTCTCATGTTTATAATGCAACAGGTAAATATCTTGTGCGACTTATTGCCGTGGACAGTACAACCTGTAACATTTTTGATACGTCTTACACCAACATAAAAGCGGGAGATAACAAATTACTTTTAGATTTTTTACCTTCTAAACAACCACCTTGTACCAATCTTACTTATAGCTTTACAAATACTTCTGTGCCTACGAGAGGATCGTTTAGCCCTAATACATTTACATGGGATTTTGGAGATAATACTGCACCGGTAACAGCAAGCCAGTCGCCTCCGGTACTGCACACTTATGCCGGTCCGGGCACTTATGTTGTTAAGTTATCAATTGATGATTCAGCATTTTGTAATTCGCCCGACGACACGGTTAAGACCGTACGACTATCTCCCCAGGTTAAAGCTCAATTTGAAACGCCTGCGAGAGGTTGTGTTCCTTACACGGCTGCGTTTACTAATAACTCGTTAGGAGGCCTTTCGTTTATTTGGGATTTTGGAGACGGAACAAATTCTACTGCCGATAATCCATCACACTTGTATAATAATGTGGGAACTTATTTGGTGAAATTAAGAGCATTCGACTCTACATCGTGCAACAAAATCGATTCGGCTACATTTACTATAACTGTAAGTCCTATACCAGTTGCCTCGTTTACCTACGATCCAAATCCACCGCAGGAAAACACTTATACTAACTTTACTAACGCATCCATCGGCGCTACAAAATATACATGGAATTTTGGTGATGGCGATACCTCAGCAGAAGTAAATCCCCGACACATTTTTCCTGCAACCGCTACCTATAACGTGTGCCTCAATGCAGCTAACGACGCCGGATGCAGCGATGATACATGCATAAATGTGCGCTCACTAATAAGGCCCCTGGTAGATGTGCCTAATGCTTTTACGCCCGGACGATTTGGTGTTAATGGCCGCATAAGTGTTGCAGGATTTGGAATTTCTGAAATGCACTGGAGCATTTATAATCGGTGGGGACAAAAGGTTTTTGAAAGCAATAGCATCAAGAGCTCGTGGGATGGAACTTTTAAAGGAAAAATTCAGCCGCTAGACGTTTATGCTTATACGTTAGATGTTGTTTTTTCTGATGGAACAAAGTACCGGAAAACAGGAGATATTACTTTATTGCGATAATGTTAATTAATGAAAGATCTTTTTAAAATATTATTAATCATGGCCGGCTCTACCGGCTTCATGCAACAGGGAACTGTCGCACAGGATCTTCATTTTTCACAGTTCTTCAACAACCCACTATTAACTAACCCTGCAAATACGGGTTTCATACCGGATGCCGATTATAGATTAGGGGCTTCTTATAGGAACCAATATTCCAATATTATGGCGCAGCCATATAAAACCATGAGCATATTTGGAGATGCACAAGTGTTCAGAAATAAGATTGAAACAGGTTGGCTTGGCTTGGGTGGCGTTATTTTAAGAGATGTTGCCGGAACGGGAAGCCTTACGTCAACAAAGGCTTATGCATCTATCGCTTACCACCAGGAGCTAGGGCTTAGTAGTTTGCTAACGGCCGGTTTTAATGTTGGCTGGGCAAATAAGCGAATTGACCAGAGTAAGCTCACTTATCCTGACCAATTTGACGGTAAATTTTTTGATGGTAGCCAGCCGACATCAGTAGTACTTACTAACAATAACATTAGCTATTTTGATATGCAGGTGGGCATGAATTACGCCTATTTTCCAACAGAAGATATTTATATAAATGCTGGTTATTCCATTCAACATGTAAACCAGCCAAAAGAAACATTTTTTGAAGACGCTACAGCTGATCAAATATCAATGCGACACATAGCATTTCTCAATGGATTGTTTAAAGTAACCGACCAGGTAATTATTAATCCAAACATATATTATACAACGCAGGCCAGGGCAAGTGAATTAGTTCTTGGAATGAATGCTGCTTATAATCTATCCGAACATGGAGAAAAACAAATCATAGCAGGGCTATATTACCGTTACCAGGACGCTATAATTCCCATGCTTGGTCTTGAAGTTAATAATATTCGCTTTACTTTTAGTTATGATGTTACCACTTCCTCTCTTAAAAATTTTAATCATTCATTTGGTGCAACCGAATTTAATGTATTAAAAAAAGGTTTTTACAATGATTTCAATGGTGATAGAAACCAGGCACTTTGTCCCACTTTTTAATTTAGCATTGCTGTTTTCAGGTAAAGCTTTCGGTCTATCTTTCGATTACGCTTCCCCAGAGAAATGCCTGATCTGTAAACAAAAGTTTACACTTTTAAAATATGATGTTATTTTGTGGACTTAACAATTTTTGGTTTTCATTTAAGTTGAAGTTTTCATTCAATTCCAAAATAATATAATTCTGGTATGAACAAAAAAATAGCCATAATCGGTGGAGGAAATTTAGGCACCGCAATAGCGGAAGGTTTATTAAAAAGCAAATTCTGCAAATCGTCTGATATTACTATTACTAAAAGAAAGGTTGCTACCCTGGAGGCTTTAAAGAAGATGGGTGTGAATGTAACTGACGATAATGCTGAAGCGGTTCGTAAAAGTGAGCTGGTAATTCTTGCAGTAAAACCATACCAGGTTAATGATGTAATAAATAGTTTTAAAAAAGAGCTATTAACTAAACACATTTTGGTTTCAGTGGTTACAGGCGTCCTTATTTCAGAAATAAGTGCAATTGTTGAAATGAAGCTTCCTCTTTTTCGTGTAATGCCTAATACCGCTATAGCTATCCAGGAAAGTATGACTTGCTTTAGTTTTGCAAATGCTACTTCCGCACAAATTAATGTAGTGAAGAATTTATTTTCAACATTGGGCAAAGTAGTAATGATCGATGAAAAATTAATGGAAGCAGCTACTGTATTAGGTGCATGCGGAACTGCGTATGCCATGCGATACATCAGGGCCAACATACAGGGCGGCATCGAAATTGGCTTTGATGCCGCCACTGCCAGTCTTATTGCAGCACAAACAGTAAAAGGCGCTGCGGAATTGTTATTGCAAAAAGGTTCGCATCCTGAACAGGAGATAGATAAAGTTACCACCCCTAAAGGTTGTACCATTGCAGGTTTAAACGAAATGGAACACCAGGGCTTTAGTTCGTCTCTAATTAAAGGAATTGCAGTGAGCTATAATAAAATTGCAAAGAACTGATTGAACGTTTTAAATATGTGTTTCTTTAAATGTAAATAAATCCATTGCTTTCAAGTGCAAATCCGAAAACTGCCGTGGCCGAATTTTTGGATTCGCGTTCTTCTTTCATTTTTTGTAATTCTTTTTGCAATTGTTCGCGAGTTTTATCGGTTTCCATTTTCACTTTATTCATTTCTTCTTTTAATTTATTCATATCAACTTCCTTCAGTTTTTGAATCGATTCACGAAACTCTTTGCTGTTTAGTTGTTTCTTGAGTTGCTCCATACTTTTCTCAATTTCCTTCCTCATTTTCTCATAGTCAACTTTTCGCATAGAGCTATCAATGTTTTTGTTGATTGAATTCCAGTCTATTTTTTTTAATGAAGCATCTATATCTTTTTGCATTTTTTCAAAATCAATTTTTTTCAACGACTGCTGTATTTCCATTTGAATTTTTTGAACGTCAATTTGTTTCAGAGCTACCTGTACATCACTCATAATTTTATTAAAGTCAATTGAGGCAATTGCTTTATTCGCTTCTTCCAGCGCTTTTTGAACGTCAATGTTTATCTTTAGTTGCGAATCAGGAACCGTATCCCTGGGAATTACCGCATTCTCGTGAGATGCCTCTGAAAAAGGGTTGCGAAATGCCATAGCTGTAAAAATTAACGCAACCATACATAGTGTTCCAATAAAAGGAAATGCTGACTGAATGATAGTTTTCATGATTTTATTTTTTAATTACGAATGATCTCGTAGTCAAATATACGATTGATTTCGTATTTTGTTACATTTTGAAAAATATTTTTTAAAGTTTTTCTAAATCTTCATTCGAATAATTGTAAATGACCTTTTATAGCGAATTTTATGAAATTGATTTTGAATAAGATATTTTATCCGCTGAACGGCTTCCAAAAGGGCATAAATTTTACTTAAATTTTTGATAATGAAAAATTTGTTGGCATTACTACTCGTGTTTACATCATGTTATTCTTATGCACAATCCGATGAAAATAAAAAAAATGAAAAGCAGGGAGGGTTTCAAAAAGATCGGTTATTTACCGGGGGTAGTGCTACAGCTGGCTTTTCAAGTTATTCGACTATACTGGGAATAACACCGCAATTTGGTTATAGCCTGACCAATTGGGCTGATGCCGGAATTACTTTTAATCTTAATTATGCATCCCAGCGAGATTACCAGGATTATGGAGACAAACTGAGGCAAACGGTTTATGGTCCCGGCGCATTTGTGAGATTATTTCCAGTGAATTTTTTATTTGCATCTGCACAATATGAATTTAATATGATTCATTTAAAATATATTCCCACGGCTAACGGAAACTATTCGCCTGCGAAAGACAATGTGAGCGCCAGTAGCCTTTTATTAGGTGCCGGCTATGCAGGCGGCCGGTATCGAGGCAGTAATACTTACTATTTCTTTTCAGTTTCATGGGACGTCCTTGGTGATAAGAATTCGCCTTACATTGATGGGCTTGGCAGAAGCAGCCCGGTTATTCGTGCCGGTTATAACATTGGTTTGTTCCAGGGAAGAAGAAGGTATTGAAAATAGTTATTGTTAAATAGGGTGCAGGTGTTTCTACCTTATTAGGGTTACGCTTCCTTTTTGAAATATAAGCTTGTCTTGGTAATCTATTCCTTCAACAATCCAAACGTATACGTCGCCATCCTGTGGTTTACCTTTAAAAGTGCCGTCCCATCCTTTGTTTTGAATTGAAGTTGAGAATATTAATTGTCCATCCCTGTTAAATACCTTGAAATACTTTAAAGATTTCATGCCAATTGGTATGGGCCGGAAAACGTCATTTATGCCATCACCGTTAGGTGTAAATGCATTGGGCACAAATAATCCCGGATCAACTTTATAAACTGTTACGCTGATCGTATCAGTTGCTGAACATCCGGCAGCGCTTTGTACTTTCAAAACATATTCCTGGCTTTCTGATAATATAGCAACAGGGTTAGCAATATCGGGATTGTTTAACCCAGTAGATGGACTCCATGTAAAAGTTTCGGCGCCTGTGCCGTTCAGCTGCAATGGCTGGTTTACGACAATATTAGTATCACGTGGTCCTGCATCCGCAACTATCTTTTCAACCTCCACAAGAACTGAACTAAATGCGGGCTTCGGGCAGCCTAATACATCTGTTACTGCCACTGTATATTTTATTGATTGAGGCGGAGCTGCAATAGGATCAGCGATAGCAGGATCGCTCAGGAAAGCAGTTGGAGACCAGAGATACGATGCGCCACCTGACGCATGCAATTGAAAACTGGCCGGAAAACAAATGGTCGTATCCGATCCTGCATTAGCATTCGGATATGGAACAACCCTTACAGTAACATCGCCTGAGGCATTACATTTGCCTATGCTTGCTACTACATGATAGGTACTATTAGATAAAGGTGCTGCTGATGGATACTTTAAGGTATTATCATTAAATGCGGTGACGGGCGTCCACAAATAATGTAGCCCGTTGCTTACAGGATTTAATCTCACTGAATCTGTCTGGCAGATGGTAGAATCATTTCCGGCATTTAAAGTGACCCTATCAACTACCGTTACAACTACAGGTTTTGTTGCAAAACATCCGGGAGCTTCAGTTAGTGTGGCCGTGTATGTTGTTGTTACCTTCGGGCTCACTAACGGATTAAAGCTATTCTGGTTATTGATATTATAATTGGGTGTCCATAATATGCTACCCGTTCCGGTCGCCTTCAATTGTAAAGTGTCAATTGAACATATTAATGTATCGTTCGTTACATCAAAAATAGGCTTGTCAATTATTGCAAGCGTATCGGTAATAGATTTCGTACATCCCTTACTGTTAGAAACTATTAATTGCACAGGATAACTACCTATTGCGTTGTATGTATAGCTCGGATTTTTTAAAATCGAAGTATCATTGGTTACAGAGGGGTTGCCAAAATCCCAGCGCCACGCACTTACCACTCCGTACTTTGATTTAGTAGTGTCAGTAAATTGAATAACCGTATTCACGCAACTGCCGGTAATTTTAAATCCGGGAAAAAATCCGGGGTATACTTTGCGGATTTGTGTTGCAGAATCAGAACATTGTTGGCCCCTGTTAATAACCAATTTATACACATAGGTTCCGGTATCAGAATATACATGTGTGGGTGTTTGCAGCGTAGAAGTATCCGCAACGCCGCTGGCCGGATCACCAAATTCCCAATAAAATGTTTGATTTTGCGGAGAAGTGTTATTGTTTGAAAAATTTACAGAGAATCCATCGCAACTAACAGGTTGGGGATCGAGTTCAACGCCGGCAAAGTCGCAATCGGTAACATTCACAATGAAATCCTTTCTATGTTCTGCGACAAAAATTCCATTTTTGTAAGACCTAACGGCCACGCATACCACATATCTTCCAACATCCGGAGCTATGCCGCTTATTATTCCGGTTTGCGGATCTATGGTGGCTTTACTTCCCAGGGGATCGTCAAAATTATATCCATTAATATATTGCACTGAACTATAGGCAGGTGGGTTAGGGTTTACATTTCTTGAATCTAAAATTCCGCCACTGTTGTAGGCCGGTGCGAAAGAGTATACCAAAGAATCGCCATTGGCATCAGTGGCATTATATTGTAATATAAAATGCTTTTGCCTGCAAATAGCATCTACACTTGTAGTAAATTGAGGTGAACTGTCTGGTACGGGAGGGATTGAACAACTATATGTTGATCCAGTGCCACCGCCGGAACCGGAATTATTAAAAACATTTTCTAACGGATGAACGCGACAGCAGGTTTGATACGCTGCGGTATAACCGCTTGTATTATTGGGTAAAGCAACGGAAAAAGTAAACGTGGCAACATGATAATTGAGTAAAGGCGGGTTGGAAATGCAGGGTGGAAACGGATTTACCGGTACCTCACTTTCAGCGGCTTTCACTACATCGTAGTATTGGTTTGGTCCCGGGTATTCGGCATTGGTTCCATTATCATAAATACCTATCCAAACATCGTCTGGCATCAGGGCACAACTTGTACAATTTTGATCGCGGAAAAGCTTTAAGGTTATTGTGTAATTGCTGGTATTGGGACTTGAACCCGGGCCAACATATTGATAACTCATTTCGCCACCCACTATATGCGAAGCCAGGCACGGTAAAACCATGAAAGACGTCAAACATATGAGTAGGATTTTTTTCATTAAGAAGTAACGCAATTTATGATATTAAATTACACAAAAAAGTTGGGTAGAGTTAATTAATTTATTCGGGCAGACCTGATTGTTAATCAATTACCTGCTTTATGAATTCCAGCAAAAATACATTTGCTTCTTTCTTTTCTTCCCACATACCCATATGCCCGGAATTTTGTAAAATCTTTACGTATGAGATTGAAGGTAAGTGGCACTGATCCAATGACGCCTTAAGTGGAACCGCATTATCATTTTTTCCGATAACAAACAGAATCGGTTTCTTAAATGTTTTTAAAACTTTCGTTCGGTCGGGTCTCTCAATCATAGCCTTATAGTATTGTATCAACGCTTCCGAAGAAAAATACTTTGAGAAGTTAATTAAATCGTCGACTAAT
>NZ_JBMQQG010000122.1:0-34241 GCF_057362405.1 Ginsengibacter sp. | reverse complement strand
TACTACCGTTAGTTTCAAAGGTTGATACTTTTAAATCAACTTTTTGCCTTGGTTCTTCTGCAGCAATAATATCTTCCAGTTTTATGGCCAACACATTGGCTGGTTTTTTAAAATAAAGTCTTTCACAAACCGGTTGTTTTTCTTCATTAAAAAGGGTTAGTTGCGAAATGCCTTCGCCAAATTCTGATTTGCTGATCCTGAAAACCGTATGTCCATTGATTAGCGATTGCATTTTTGCAAACTTTGTTGAATGCCTTGTGTGGGCAAATAAAAAGACACTGTGTTCAGTTTCGATGTTGCACGAAATATCTGCAGTAAGTGTGCTGCCTTCATCTGCCAGATGCATTACCCAGCCGCCATTATAAATTTTGGGAAGGTCTTTCATCACCAATGAGCTATTCACTTTTATTATTACATGATATTTATGTCCCTGTAAAGGAGTAAAAGCGAACGTTCCCATACCAAAGTGTTCCGTTTCAAATTCTGCAATTGTATCATTCTTTTCATTTACTACAATTCCACTTGCGGACAAGCCTTCACCGTATGCATTTGTAATTTTATAAGCAATCGTGTTCGGGAAATTATAAACTAAATTTCCTCCCTCCGCAAAAAATTGTATATGATTTGCTGTATCGTCATCTGCTTTAATATTCTCTGGTCCTTTATTAGGATTGATAATACTTATGGTTTGTTCAAAATAAAACCGGGGATCGAAATTTTTCATCCAGTTGGTATAAGCCCTTATTAAATAATTACCCGTTCTAATGGATGCGGGAATTTGAAATGATCCACTTCCTTTTCCTGAATCAATATCAATTTTGCCCTGCAATAAATTTTTCTTATCTGCAGTTATAACCTCTACATAGCAAATTTTGCTTATTGGCGATAGCTTATTAGAAGCGGCGTTGATTATGTAAGTTTTAAACCAGATAACTTCACCCGTTGTATACACCGTTTTATCAGTGTGAAGAAAAACTTTTTCCTGGTAATTATTATCGCTATAGTTATCGAATTGATGCTGAACAACAGTAACGGGGCTTTGCGAAAAAGAATCACCAGCATACATACAGAGAAGTAATGCTGACCATCCGCAAATGCCATAAACAATTTCCTGCAATATGATCGTTATCTTTTTCATGAACATTTACCAGTATAAAGGTTTTTGATTAGTGCCGCCTCTTACCCTGCAATCAACACACTCTCTTCTTGCGATCATAAGGCAAGTAGCCCCGCAAAAATAATAGGGATAATAAGTAGTATCAGGATAATCATAAACAAAGAACCGCGGATCCGGAGCCGGGTAATGACCAATAGACTTAACATCGCAATCGAGGTTGGTGTCGACAAAGAGCCAATCTCTAACATCATATTTTGTGATGAATAGTCTTTTTTGTGTAACTGAAGAAGCAGTAAAGAAACCTATAACGACTTCGTCAGGGTTTTTTACGGAATGAATATTTCCCATAAGTTGCGTTGGCTGCGCATCGAAAATTGAACCCAGGTTCTCTGTATTCTTTTTTAGTATGCTAAAATATTGATAAGCATCCTGCGTGAGTGCGTATTGCTTAACAAGAACGCTGTATCTGATTGATATTTTCTGTGAATTTTTAGGTACCACGGTAATCGGCGCCTTACTGATTACATCCTGGCTCAACGCTACCGTAGAGCCCACTAAAATTTCGTTCGAATTAACACTGCGCCAACAATCATATGTTTGGTTGGGGGTATTGTCAACATAATACAATTGACCATTGCTTTGGCTGAGTTCTGCATTTAACGGCGCTTCATATTGATAGGTTTCGGTATAATCCCAACGGTAATATTTCGTATTATTAATGGGATCATGGGTGTCTAAATAAATCATTACATCATTTTGCTGTTGCCAGGTAAGGCTGTCAATTGGTGGTGATTGTTTTACTGCAACATAATCTGACGCGTACTCTTCACCGTTAGACGTAGTGATTGTCAAACGATACTTGGTAGATGCATTTAATAATAATGGCGCGGACTTGTAAACTCCACCGGGTAATTGATTGAACTGATGAGTATCGCCGTTTTCACCTACAATTGATACTGTTGCGCCGATTTCCGGGGAAGAAGCGAAAGTTGAATCCGTAAGCTTCACGGTTCTGCTTAGGGTGAAGACACTCGGCGAATCAGCGCTGTTTATAAGTGTGCCATCAATAACGAGAAATCTGTTATCAACCTTAATTGCCGGAGGGCTATATGTTTTTTTACAACTAATAGAAACAGCCAGGTAAACACCAAAAATAAATAATATGTATAGTATATTTTTCATTTTACCAATAAACTGGCTTGTTTGTTGTGCCGCCCCTGAGGGTACAATCCACACATATTTTTTTTGCCAGTTGGATACTGCCTGGCGAAATAAAATAATATGGCGCATAAGACGTATCGGGGTAGTTATAAACTAAAAAATTATTGGGATCCTGGTTGATACTTGTAAGCCTGCAATCAACTCCGTTGTAAAGCCAATTCCAGTTGCTTACCTGGTTATTATCAATAAAAATTCTTTTTTGCTGCACCGACGAGGCGGTTATATATCCAACTACTGTTTCGGCCGGATCTGCTATAGAATGAATATTTCCTGAAAGCTGAGTCGGTTGAGCATCAAATATAGATCCGAGCGTTTCGGTATTCGTTTTTAACGTCCGGAAATATTGATAAGCATCTCCCGTAAGTCCATATTGTTTTACAAGGATGCTGTAACGTATTCCGATTTTCTCCGAATTTTGCGGGATAACCACTAATGGTTCCTGGCTGACTAAATCTTTACTTAGCGCCACCGTGGAGCCAATTAAAATATCCCGGGAAATATCGCCACGCCAGCAATTATACGTTTGGCTGGAAGAATCGACATAATAAATCAGGCCATTAGATTCTGCAATGGTTCTGTTGAAAGTTGAACGGTATTGCCAGGTTTCAGTGAAATCCCAAAGATAATAATGTGTATTATTTAACGGATCATGTGTGTTCGCCTGTATGGTTACATCATTTTGTTGCTGCCAGGTTATACTATCAATAGGTGGAGTTGCCACTACACTTATATAATCTGACAGGTATTCGTTGCCGTTAGTTGTCGTTATTTTTAAGCGGTACTGGTTAGAATAATTAAGAGATAACGAATTGGAAATATAAATACCGCCCGGCTGTTCCAGAAAAGAATAACTTGCTCCTGTATTACTTTCAACAGAAACAACCGCACCGGTTTCAGCCGACGACGCAGAAGTGGAATCGGTTAACTTGACTGTGCGACTTAACCGGATTACAGTGGGCGAGTCAACACTATTCACCAATACCCCCTCCACCACCAGGAATTTATTATTTACCTGTAAGGCCGGCGGATTGTAAGATTTTTTGCAGCTGCCTGCTATCCCGCAAACTGTGAAAGAAATGGCGATATATGATAAGCGTTTCATTAAAATCTAAAATTGTACGATATAAAGGGGATAGCTGTTCCGAATATAGATAACTGGTATCCTTTTACAACGCCATTCTCCGATACAAAATATGCCGAATAAACGTTCTGCCTAGCCGTAAGATTATACACCCCGAATGACCAGGAATTATGAAACGTTTGTTTTATTTTATGGTTACCATCGAGATTTACGGAAACATCCGTTCTGAAATAATCGGGTATCCGGTATGCATTTCGGTCAGAATAGACGAGCCTTTGAGCGCCATTCGAATAAAAAACAGCAATGGGCAATGTAATAGGTCGGCCGGTGCTATATACCACATTAACGGACATGCTTAAACGATGGGAGAACTTATAGTTCCCGATCAAATTTGCATTGTTGGGTTTGTCGTAACTGGTAGGATAGTATGCTCCTTTGTTAATGGATTCGCCCGCTAAAGGATCATTAGATTTAATTAATGTTTTTGAATAGGTATAGCTCAACCAACCGTTTAATTTTCCGGTAACTTTTTTAATTAATAATTCTGCTCCGTAAGCTTTGCCTTTAGAATTAATAATATCCGTTTCAATATGATGGTTTAGCAATACCGAAGCACCGCTTTTATAATCGAGCATATTATTCAAATCTTTATAATAGAATTCAAGCGATGTTTCAATGTTATTTGAATTGAAATTTTTATAAAAGCCAATGGAATATTGTTGCCCTGTTTCCGGTTTAATATACACGTCACTTAATTTCCAGATGTCGGTTGGAGATATTGTAATTGTATTGGAAAGCTGGTGTATGTATTGCCTCAATGTATTATAACCAATTTTTATTGATGCATCACCGGGCAAAACATAGCGAAGAGAAATCCTGTATTCAGGTCCCTGGTATGTTTCAATAATTTTACCTGAAGGGTAGGAGACAGTGTCAGTAATAGTTGCGGTTTCCCTTGGCAATCCATCTACGTAATTATAGGTATCATGTGGCCCCAGGTAGTTGAACATCGAATAACGTAAACCTGCATTTAATGAAAGGTTGGAGGAGATGCTATATTCATATCCAAAATAGGCCGCACTTTCTAATCCCTGTTCAGGCTGCAGTACATCTTTTTTTACTAACGATCGGCTGCCATCCGGTAAGAAGCTGCCGGGGTGCAGTTTGTAGTAAATAGAGTTTAATCCGAAATTAAACGATTGTTTATTATTGACCCTGTAATCAAAGTCAGCTTTAAAATTCGTTTGATTAATATCATACGTAAGCTTATAACTATTTACAGGATTTGAATTGCTGCTCACGTTATATTGATAATGATCTATTCCGGCCGATATTAATCCATAGAACTTATTGTTGAAAATATGTTTCCATTTTAGAATAATGTTTTTGTTGCCATACTTATAAGTAGTATCCATATCGAACCTGAAGTTATCGCTGCTCAGATACCCGGTTAAGTATAAATTATTTTTTGAGTTGATGGTATGACTAATGTGAATGTTGGCATCATAAAAAGATGCCCGGCTGTTGCTGTAAGCCGAGTTGGGAATTGCTTTTAATATCCAATTGGAATAGGTAGTTCGTGCGCCAAGTATAAACGAAGTTTTATCTTTTATTATGGGCCCTTCCAAAGTAAACTTGCTTGTAAGGAGTCCGACGCCGCCCGTGCCACTAAGCTTTTTATCGTTCCCATCTTTTGTGTCAACATCCAGCACCGATGACAATCGTCCGCCATATTTTACCGGTATTACACTTTTATAAAGTTCAACGCCTTTTACAACGTCAGGGTTAAACGCAGAAAAAAAGCCCAACAAATGTGATGGGTTATATATAGTAGCGCCATCAAATAGAATAAGATTCTGGTCGGCTGAACCACCCCGAACATTAAAGCCTGTGCTGGCTTCACCTACTGAAGTTACGCCCGGCAGTGTGAGTACTACCCGTAAGATATCAGCTTCGCCAAAAACAACCGGCACATCTTTTATTGTTCTTACAGATAGCCTGTCAATACCCATTTGCGTGCTTCGGATGTTAGATCTTTTTTCTGCCGTAACAATAACATCTTTGAGCCGCGGTATTTCGTCCCTCATTTCAATATTCAACTTTCCATCGGAATAAACTATGATGTGGCGCAATGCTTCTTTCATGCCGAGACTACTTACTTCGAGCGTGTGGAGGCCTGGCTTCACGGTAAGCGAATAATAGCCAAACTGATCGGTAACTACACCTGTAAAAGCACTGTCTACATACAATGAAGAACCTGGTAAAGCCTCACCGTTTTTTATATCTCTAACAAACCCGGTAATTATTGAATTACTTTTTTTCGCAGACGATTTAACGCCAATTTCAAATAATCTATTTTCACTGAATGCAATTTTCGTTTTTTCTTTTTTTACATCTTCACTTTGTATGATCGCATTTTCATTGTCGGAAGAATCTTTACCTGCATTAAAGAAAGACGTTGAAAGGGTTGTCTGCAGGCTTTTGTTTTTAGTAATGAATACATGATTCAAAGCATCAACTGAATATCGAAAACTTGTATTATTGAAAATCTGTTGTAAGGCATCCTGTAACGTTTGATTATCTAATTTAATGTTTACAGTAAATGAATCTAACGCGGCCTCATCATAATAAAAATGGTATATAGTACCTGCTTCTACCTGTTTTACAAACTGCGGGAATTTAATGTTATTAAATTCGCCACTAATTCGGGTATTTTGTGAGTGGGCGGCAATCGAAAAAATGATACAGCATAAACACGAAATACTATATCGTTTAAAAGCGCCCATTATCATTTGATTAATGTTGAATAATACTCAGCCGTCAATGCTAATTCCTTCTCCATATTTTTTTTAAATCTGAATTTATTTTTTCTTATAAATATTTTTATCATGTCTCGCTTATCGCCAAATGCCTGGAGGGCTGAACTTTTACCATCTATAGCATAAAGATTATTTCCATTGCGTACATATAGTTCATCTTCCTCTACAAACGAAGTTGGGTCCTCGGCTCTAATTCCATTCTTAATGTGTTTAATGCGTTTTACCAACACGCTGGCTTTGCCGGTCGACATTATATCGTAAAAAGTATTTGTGATATTTTCGCCTCTTCCTTCCGCAGAGAAAATATTTTCAAACCTGTGCCCGTCAAATATGAAATATTTTATTTTTTCATTGAGCAGCCTTATCCTTTCATCACTGTTGTATCGGTTTATGATTACTTCCTGCGCAACAATGTCGTACAGCAGAGGAATATTTTCATACAGCGTGCCATCATAAAATACCGATCCGGTTTGCATTTGGTCGGTCTCAAAAAATGGATACCCTTTTATGTTCACCGAATAGTTGATAAATTCTTTGCCGGTATATAAATGTGCATTTTCCTTAACCTGGTTTTGAAAAAATGCCCTGGCATTCGTAAATGAATCAGGAACGTTTTGAAATACTAAAGTTTGCGCAGCTATTTTATTAACTGGAAATACAAGAACAAGGAAGATAAACGCGGCGGGTACGATGCAGCGGCTCATTAGCAAAAGTATTTAGTACGAATATAAATTTTATTTGCAGAAATTAAACTTGCAGTTTGATCAAATAGTTTTCGTTTTTATGAATGGTTAATTCGTTTGCGGCTTAATATGAAAAATTAATTCTTAATGGAAACTATTCGGAATGAACGGTATTGAGAATTTATGAAGAATCCAAAACAAACAATCAATTCTCCTTAATTATTAAGGTATTAAACGAATCAGGGGGTAAAGAAGGGCTAATCATTTGATCTCCTAATTCTATAGTAACCTTTTTTATTTCACTACCATCATTCCGGATAATTAATGCAATGCTTTTATCCGGATTTTTAAATGCAAGCAAATCATTAAATGAGCCACTGGTATTAAGCCGTCTTGCGCCAGGTTTTACAAAATGGCTGAGGTGTTTCATTAAATAATACTCGTAATTGTATTTATATGTTTTATTGATCGTATCCACACTTACCAGCGAATTTTGTTTCCAGCCCCAGGTACTAATGCCGCCTTGTTTCAACGATGTATTCCAATACATATAAGCATTAGCGCCGTTAGTTAAATAATGCTTTAGTAACCCCCACGTATAAACGCAATACGTCCAGTCATTCTTACCATTGCCACACTCCTGCTCTGACTGGTACAATTCAAGTCCGGGATATTTTTGGTGAATGGTGGCAATGGCTCCTTTGCCGGCCCATTGAAAGCCAACTCCCTTTATGTACTTACTGCTTTTTGGATCGGTTACTATTGTGTCAACAAGCTTTTCATTGGCCCGTTCTACCGTTCCAAAAAATACTTTTACACCCAGCGCCTGCATTTGAGGCCCCAGGTAACTAATGAATTTCGCAAGTCCGGCCGCCGTCCATGTGCAACTTGGAAATACCTGGGCGGAATTAAATTCGTTTTGAGGCATTACCATACCGATATCTATTTTCTGCTGCCTGTAAGCTTTTATAAACCGTTCAAAATATAAAGCATAGGCTTTGTAATATTTTTCCTGTTGAATAAACATATCAGTGCCTTCCCTACCTTCTTTATCCGGCGGCAAGCCATTATTGATCCCGGTCATATCCATGCCATATTCTTCTGATTTAAAATTCATGTTGCCAAGTACACTTCTTGCTGCATAATGTCTATTATACTTCATCCAGGTTGGCGGAGACCACGGAGATGCCCAAAGCTTTAGTGAGGGATTGTACTTCTGTGCATTTTTTATAAAGGGAACCAATGTCTCCATGTCGTGGGCAATAGTAAAATTCTTCATTCCGAAGTCGCCGTTAGTCTCATCATACGAATACCAGTTACGCGAAAAATCGTTGGCGCCCACCGGCATTCTGCAAATGGTGAAACAAGCACCCGCACCCGGAGCAAATAATTCTTTCATTATACTTTCCCTGTCTTTGACGCTTAGCATACTGAGCGAAGTCCAGCCGAGTTCATTGAAGCACGTTCCAAAGCCGTCAATTTTTTGCAGTGGTTGGTTTAGCTCAATGTCCGCATCTGCATTGCCTGATGCAGGTAATACTGACAAATCGTTTTGTATTTTCCATTGTTCAGTTTGTGATGTAGTTACCCAACTTGCTTTAGTTTGCGCTTGCAGAGATTTCATCAACATGGGGATGAACAGGAAGGCAATTATTGTCTTCATTTATTTTTATTAAGAAATATAAAGGTCGGAATAACATATAATAAGTTTCCGGAAGCAGCCAATTATTATTCAACTATTATAACAACGATATCCATCACATTCGTCATCGTGGGTCCTGTTATAATATGTCCACCCGTTTTTTCAAAGAAATGGAATGAATTGAAATCTCTTAAATATTTTAAAACATCCAAACCCTGCTTCGATGCGGATTCCATCGTTTCAGGATCCACAACAGCTCCTGCAGCAGTGGTTGGGCCGTCATTACCATCGGTTCCTGCAGCCAGAAATGTAATACCATTCTTATTTCGAAGCAATGATGCGACATATAAAGCCATATGTTGATTTCGGCCACCTTTTCCGCCAGCAGTAACCGGGAGTGTTGTTTCTCCGCCAAACAGCAGGCAGCAAGGTTTCTCTACGGAAGAATCACTTTGATATTGTGATGCGGTTTCAATCATTTGGTCTGCTGTATTAATTGTGTCACCTTCAAATCCTGATGTGATCAAAAATGTGTTCAGTCCCAAACTAACGGCACGCTTATACGCAGCTTCCAGCGCAATTGCATTACTTCCAATAATGACGTTATGCGTGTTGGTGAAAGCGGGATCACCAGGTTTGGGAGTTTCTGCGTGGAATCCTCTAAAGCCTTCTTTTAAATAACGTGATACAGGTTCCGAAATCTTCGTGAGTAAATTATATTTTTCAATTACATAGAGTGCATCTTTGAAAGTTGTTTTATCCGCCACGGTTGGCCCGGAAGCTATTACATCGAGGCGATCTCCAATCACATCCGACAATACCAGGCTTATTAATGATGCCGGTACAGATGCTTTAGCCAGTTGTCCTCCTTTTACTTTTGACAAATGTTTTCTAACACTATTGATCTCATTTATCGTGGCTCCGCTTTTCAATAAAAGATCATTCGTAAGGATGATGTCACTAAGAGAACAGCCGGCCGGGAAGTCAGCCAATAAAGCAGAGCCGCCACCAGATATAAGGCAAAAGATCAGGTCATTTTTTTCGGCATTTTTTACAATCTCCAATATTTTTTGTGTTGCCGCATAACCATTACTATCGGGTATGGGATGCCCGCCTTCGGCTACACTAATGTGTTTCAACTTACATCCATGGCCATATTTTACAACAATGAGGCCTTCTGTAATCCGGTCGCCTAAAATATTTTCAATTTCTTTGGCCATTACACAAGAAGCTTTACCAGCTCCAACTACGTAAATCTTATTGATGGTATCCAGCGAAATCTGCATACCGGAAATGTAAAGTGTCGTATCCTGCAAATAAACTTCCCTGCGTATCATCTTGTCAGGTATAACACTTTCAACTCCAGCCGAAAAGATTTCCTCGGCAATTATTTTAGCGTTCATCAGTAACTTTTAAAAGAATCTTTTTTATTATCATAACGGTATACTATATACGCAAATAATAATTTGTCAAAGAAAAAAAAAGGAGGCAAGCCATACGAATGCAAAAACAGTAATTCCCATAACTGCTGTTGCTGTTGAGAAAACTCTCAATGTTATGTCTGCATGAATACCTGAGAACTTCGTTACTACCCAAAAATAGGAGTCGTTAGCGTGAGAAACCATCATAGAACCGGCTCCCATCACGAGCATGGTAAACAATTTTCCCGCCTCTGATGCCAGTCCCAACCCAGGCAACATCGGGGCTACAATTGAAGCGGCAGTAATAATTGCGACTGTTGATGAGCCTTGCGCCGTTTTCAGAATTAAGGCCACCAGGAACGGGATAGCCAGGCCAAAACCAGTTTTGCTTAAAGCAATGCCGGCAGTAGCTCCGATGCCGGTTTCTTTAATGATCATGCCAAACATTCCTCCGGCTGCAGTAACAATCAGGATAGGGCCTGCTTTTTCTATGGCTGTGTCAAAAACGTTATTGAGGATTTCCATTTTCTTATTTCTAAGCAATAATAAAGCAAACAGGACGCCAATCAACAAGGCAATTATCGGCTGGCCAGTAAAAACAAAAATCTTCCCCCATAAATTTGAAGCGTCTAATGACATCACTTTTAATGCGGATCCAACGGCGATCAAAATGAGAGGAGCCACGATCGGCAGAAAAGAGAAAGTTACAGGAGGTAATGTCCTTTCGTCTTTTTCAGCATAGTCAGCTATCTCGTCTGCCGGAAGGTATGCTTTTCCGCGAGTCATCCATTTTACCCAGAAATATGAAACAAAAAAGCCGGGAATGGCAAAGAGAATGCCTGCAATTACCAGGTTCCCGATGTTAGCATTAAGGATGCCCGCTGCGGCCAATGCCCCGGGATGTGTAGGAGTTAAGCAATGAACAGAATACAAAGAACATCCCAAAACTCCTGCAATAAAGGGCATGGCAATTTTTGTTTTGGCGCTTAATGATTTCGCCAGTCCGCTCAGTACGATAAATCCGGCGTCGCAAAAAACTGGCATTCCGGTGATGAAACCCGTAATTCCCAAAGCGGCTGCAGCATTGGCCTCGCCTGTTTTTGCCAGTATATAACGGGCAAGCGTAAGTGCCGCTCCCGTTTTGTCAAGAATAACGGCAATAATGGCTCCCAATATGATGAGGAAGCCGGTTGATGCCATTGTGGCGCCAAAACTATCTTTCATGATTTGGATAACATCTTTACCAGGCATTACGACAATAGCCAGGAAAAGAGATACGAGGAAAAGAGAGACAAAAGCATTTAGCTTCCATTTTGACGTTAACAAAATAATGGCCGAGATACTTATTACAACAATGATTGATATAGCTGTTATCCCCATGACCTTATTTAAAACAAGTAAATAAATTGCAATGCCGGTTTTGCGAGTGGGTACTGCCCATTATTTCATAAATATAATTTATCCCTTTAGAAAGTGAGCATCTGCAGTTTACCCTTTACTTTAATTGTTGCGCCTTTAAATAAAACAGTATTATGGGAACGTGTAATAGTATCTTTTTCTTGAGGGAATTTTACGTCATAAAAATTACACGATAAAAATTGTAATACCTTCAACACATGAAATACCTGTTAATAATATTACTTGCCGGTTATGGCGTACCATCCTTTGCTCAACAGGAGATAAAATTAGAAGAAGTAAGGAACCACATTGGCGATTCTGTAAAACTGGAGGCGAAGATTTATGGTGGTAAATATTTTGAGACGGCAAACAATGCACCAACGCTTTTGGATGTAGGCGCCCATTACCCGGATGCGCCGTTAACCCTGGTGATTTGGGGCGACGTGAGAAGCCAGTTTAAAAATGCACCGGAGATATTCTATACCGGCAAAAACGAATGGATTACCGGCAAAATAGAATTGTATAAAAATAAACCGCAGATTGTGATTCACAACACGAACCAGGTATATGATGCAGGGGCCGCACAGGATTCAAACTAATATTTTTCCCGGTGCATTTCCGCAGCCCTGTCAGCATTTTTATTCATTCTTTCATTTACTTTTTTATATGGCGACGGGGTTAAGTTAGCGCCAGGTACGAATCGATTCCATACATCAGCACGATGCCGACATTCTTACAAGGCAGCCGTTAAGTCGTTAATCCCACCTTTAGGTTTCATTACTCATCAACATAATCAAATGGAAGTGTGTCTGCCATTCTTTGTTCGGCCCAATGGCCGGAAGTTATGAGATTAGCCGGATTAAGATACAGGCCGCTCGCTTCAATTGTCACGGGTTCATTCGAGTCTAAAGTTATCTCAGATTTATATGGGGGTATGTGATATTTTACATCGAGGTAATTTTCAAAGTAAAGTGTTTTTTGTCTTTTAGAGGTGTCAAACTTAACCAGGTTTTTTAAAGAAAATTCTGTCGTATCAATCAAATCAACATAGTCAGCTTTCGTCATTGATGTATCGCTGAATCCAACACTAGCGGCATAGATATTATCATTAACTTTTACAAACTGCGCCAGGTTACCTCCCCTGTAAACCTGGTTAAATGCACTATCACCTGCGTATATCCTTATCTTATCTCTTACATCAAATCCCTGCGCTTTTACGCTGTCCTTGTAAACTGCACGCATGAAATGAAGAATGGAACCTGCGTAAGCCAGGTGGCGGTTTCTTATCCACTTTTTTATTTTGTTTTTATTTTTTTTGCTTAAATCTTCATAAGTCGAATATCCCATGTAGAGCATGCCCCCTGTCCTGGGATCGAAAATGAAATTTTCCAAAAGGTATTTGATATTGTATCCGAGGTCTCTGTTTCGAATAGTGATCGCGGTCTCTGAGTAAGCATGCAATACACCTGTTTTCTTGTTTTGATAAAAGCGGATTACGCCGGGGTTTTCAATTTTGCAACCTTGCGCAAAATAGGTTGTTCCGATAAAAAGCCGAGTGAATTGTGTTCCCCATTTTTTCCAACCGTTTTTGTCGATTGGCATAATGGTTATGTCTTCGAGAGAACGTTTTCGGGGAAATAACTTAATGATATGGAAATGATTAATATTTTCCGGGTTGATATTTATTGACACGGGCATAAATCCAACATAAGAAATGATCAATTGAAAATTTGTTGCTGTTATTCCTCCAAGCAGGAATTTTCCATCGTCACCAGTCATAGTTCCCAGGGTAGAAGTATTTATGAAAACACTGGCTGCAACCAATTTTGAACTATCGGTTCCATTTAAAACTATACCCTGCACCTGTTGCTGCGAAAAGGTTTGCTGGTAAAAGAATATCAGAATTACAAAGAAATACTTCATGTTGAAACCAGCGTTTAATTAGTTTGATAAATTATTTTCATTCATCTGCATTGTGGCTTGTTGCGAAAGATTTAGTCACCCTCATTTTAGAAGCGTAACAATACCATTAATCTTTTGCTTAATATTATTAAGTGAAGTTAGCTGCACGATCCACACATAAATATCTATGGGTTGTTTAATTCCCCTGAACGTTCCGTCCCATCCTTTCGTCATGTCGGAAGTCTCAAAAATCTTTTCACCCAAACGGTTATAAACGGTAAGGCTGAATGCCTTAACTGCAAAAGGATATTTTATCCTGAAAATGTCATTGAGGCCATCGCCGTTGGGGGAAAAAGCATTCGGTAACAGGATGCCGCAACCCTCGGGAACCATCTCCACGGTGTCGCTGGTTACACATCCGTTGGCATCCTTCACATACGTTATATACTTACCGGAATCAAGATTATCGAATGCCCCGGAACTTTCGTAAGTGATACCATCGATGCTGTATTGCATTGGCGGCGTTCCTCCCGTGGCAATAATATTTAAATTACCTTTTGGATTACCGCATGAGCCCTGTGTAATCGTTACGCTTGCCTGCGGACCAGGAACATCTGTTATCGTTATCGTGGAGTCTGCCGTAGCACTGGCAGCGTCTTTTGCATAAACCGTATAGCTGCCTGCAGCAAGCCCGCCGAAAGTTGTTCCTTGCTGGTAATTATTTCCATCTAAAGAATATTCGTAAGGAGGTGTGCCGGAAGATGCGGATACGCTAATGGCACCGGTTACACTACTGCAAACTGTATTGGTAATGTTGATGTTTAGCGAGAGACAATTGCTGCTAAGGGTGACAGAAGTTGTATCGATAAAGCCTTCGGCGTCTTTAATCGTAACGGTATAATTTCCCGCTGAGAGCCCGGTAAAAAGGTTACCTGTTTGAAAGTTGATTCCATCAATAGAGAACTGGTAAGGAAGTGTTCCATTGGAACCGGTAGCAGCGATGCTGCCGTCTTGCCGCCCACAGGTTGGATCGGTTTGAGAGGCGAAAACAACCGGGCATTTGCTTTTTATTGTTGCATAGCCCGAGAAAGTTACACCGTTAGCATCTTTAATTGTGAAGGTATAGTTTCCCGCCAGGAGATTGGTAAATATATTATCCGGCTGGTAGTTAATACCATCTAACGTGTAGGCATAGGGGCCGATTCCGTAGGCGGGCGACAGCGTCAGAACTGCATCGTTTTGGTTACAGGATGCGTCCGTGGCTACATACGAAGCATTTACTGGGCATAAAGGTGAAGATGTAACGGTGTATATGCTCACGACACCGGTAGCATCTTTGGTGTACATGTGATGTACACCGGCTCCAATGTTGTAAAATTTATTGTCGGCCTGGTAATTAATGCCATCGATGGAATACACAAAAGGAGGTACGCCGCCCAGCACAGTCCCAACGGTTAAGGTTCCGTTGTTATTGCATTCAAAGTTTGAATAGTAAAAGCCGATTCCAAAACACGAGACTTTAGCGTACAGGTAATTGGTATAATTTTCACTGACGCAACCATTGGCATCTTTTACAAATATGCTGTACAAACCTTGCGTAAGATTTGTAAATACATTGGCTGGCTGATAATTGACGTTATCAAAACTGAACTGGTAGGGTGGTGTACCGTTGCTTGCCGAGACAGTTAGGCTGCCGTCAAAGGTAGCGCAGGTTGAAGGATCAGTAAAAGAAGTTACTTTGGCTGAAGGCGCCGTAGAATTATTGGAAAGATTTATGATTGCCGTATCAGCGTTGCCCTTGGCATCGGTTGCGATAACTGTGTATGTCCCCGCGGCCAGGTTTTGAAAATTACCGGTATTCTGAACCTGTGTATTTCCTGAAATTGTATATGAGTAGGTGTATGGTGTCACACCACCGGAAGCCGAAGCCACCATACTTCCATTGGTTTTGCTGCAAGTTGTTGGCGTCGCACTAATTGTAAGTGTAATCACTCCCGTGGGGATATCAAATCTATTTCCCTGGGCAGACACCTGGCTTTCAGAAACCATGACTGAAAAAAAAGTGCAGGCTAAATATAATAAGATGGTTTTTTGTCTGAACATAGGCAGTGATGTCCAAAATTATCCATAAGTTATTAAAGGGCAATGTGGGCAGAGCGTTTTAGGGGTACCTGATTTTTACTCTTCCTGTCTCAATACTTCAAGTGGTGGTTTGTTTAGCAATCCCCGGCTGTTGGCAAGACCGGTTAATACGGTAAGTAAACATACAAGTACAAATAAGATTATTACGGGAAAAAATTGCGGATGAAAAGGTGTATCAAAAATGTAATGCGCCAACGCCCAGCTTGCACCCAGCGCCAGCACTATCCCGGTAAGAGCCGCCAGCGAGCCGAGAAACCAGTATTCCAAAGCAGTTATCGCAAAAACCTGTTTGCGGCTGGCTCCCAATGTACGGAGCAAAACACTTTCTTTCATTCTTTGATACTTACTGATAAGCACAGACGAAATTAACACGACGATACCTGTAATGATACTGAAGCCTGCCATGAACCGGATAACAAAGCCAATCTTACCCATAAGGTCATCCAAAATATGCAGCACTAATCCAAGGTCAATAATGGAAACATTGGGATATTGACGAACCATTGCCTGCTGAAACTTTGCTGAAACTTCCTGTGATGGCGTTCTTGATAATAATACGTGAAACTGTGGCGCAGCTTCAAGTAATCCTTTTGGAAATACCACGAGGAAATTTGTCCTTATCCCGCGCCAATCTATTTGCCTGAAACTTCCAACGACGGTTTGCATTTCCGCTCCCTGCACATTAAATAATAAAGTATCGCCAATATGCACATTGTTTCTTTTTGCATAATTCTGTTCTATAGAAATTTCGGGTAGGCCACTCCCGTTAGTAACACCGTTCCACTTACCTTCGGTTATTTTTTCAGAAGAAGTAAGCGAATCGCGGTAGGTAACCCTGTATTCGCGGCCAAAAAGGTGGCGGGAGAATTTACTGTTTGTATCCTTTACAGCTTGTGCGGCGGTCACGCCATTCACCTGTTCCAGCCGCATGTTTACAATAGGAACCGTTTCCTTTGCCGGTAAACCATATTGTCTGGCAAGCGCCATTACGCCGGGAACCTGCTTGGTTTGAATATCGAACAAGACAATATTGGGTTGATTGGCGCCGGTGGACAGTTGTACCCTTTGTATCAATATCGATTGCACAAAAAATAAAGTGCATATCAATGCAGTTCCTAAACCAATAGCAATAATAAGAATGGTTGTCTGGTTATTGGGTCGGTATAAATTGGCAAGTCCCTGCCGCCATAAGTAGTTCCATGCAGAAGGGAAGAAACGCCTTACTGACCACATGAGTCCACGGGCAATTCCTGTTAATACCAGTAACGATAGCGCAATTCCCGCAGTAAATGAAAGCGCCTGTTTCCAGTTGTGCATTTGTACAAACGTAAACGCATACACGAAAATTACAATCAATAAATAAATGAACCATTTAAGGGGGTCCCGTTCAGCCTTGTGCGGCTCATAAGACACCCGCAGGGCGTTCAACGGAGATATTTTCCGGATAGAAAGCAAGGGGAGTAAAGCAAATAATACAGAGATAATTAATCCTAAAGCGATACCCTGCAACACTGCCAGCCATGAAATGGCCGTTGTGATCTGAACGGGCAAAAAATCTTTTAGAATAAACGGTAAAAATTGTTGAATAATAACACCTAAAATTGCGCCGAAGACAGATCCAATAAAACCAATTCCAATGATTTGTACCAAATAAATAAATACTGCCTGCGAAGCCCTTACTCCGAGACACCTGAGTATGGCAATTGAATTCACTTTTTCTTTTACATATACATGCACGGCACTGGCAACACCGGTGCAACCCAGCAACAATGCAATAAAACCAACCAATGATAAAAACCTGGTCAGATCAGTGAAGGAACGACCCGTGTCTTCTTTCTGCCGTGCAACCGTTTCATAATTAAGATCGTTAGCCTCGAGTTGCTGCCGCATGTCGTCCATCATTTTTTGAACATCAGTTTGCGGGCTATACTTATAATAATAATGATAACTGATGCGGCTTCCTTTTTGCATTAACCCGGTTTGCTGAAGATAACGCAGCGGTATATAAACAATGGGAGCGATGGATGAAGAAAATCCTGTTTGGCCCGGAGCATCTAACAATTTACCGGCAATGGCAAACCTCATGTCTCCAACCTGTATGGAATCACCGACGTTTGCATTGTACTGCAACATGAGTGTTTCATCCACTAACGCCTGTTGCTTATTGCGAAAAGAAATTCCCGCTGAATCCGGAAGGGTTCCCAATGATCCATAATAGGGGTATGAACCCTGCAGCGCACGAACCTGTACCAGCCTGGTTCCGTTATTTTTAGTAAATAAAACCATGGATGAAAAGTGACGTTCTTCTGATCTTTTGTTGCCAAGTGAATCCAACATCTTACTTACCGCAGGTGCCGGTAATTGATTGGAAGATATTTCAAGATCAGCGCCCAGCAATGTCGCGGCCTGGTTATTTACTTCATCATTTAGATTATTGCCTAAAGAATATATGGCCACCAATGCCGCTATTCCGAGGATGATGGAAGATATAAAAAGAAACAAACGGGAACGACTTCTGCGGCTGTCACGCCAGGCCATCTGTATGAGCCAGCCTGCATTAAAACGAGTATTAAAACCGGTAAGCTCTTTTCCTTCGGAAGTTGTCGGCGTCATTACTTTTCTTTAGAATTTACATCCTTTATGTTTCGTCTATTGCTCATTGTTAGGCTGTTACTGTTGTGGGTTTATCAGATACAATCTTCCCTCCCTTCAAATGTATGATGCGCCGGGTTCTCGCGGCAAGGTCTGCATCATGCGTTACCAAAACCAATGTGGTCCCTGCTTCTGTATTAAGGTCGAATATGAGGTTTACAATTTTCTCACTCGTTTCTGCATCAAGATTGCCGGTAGGTTCGTCAGCAAATAAAATACTTGGCTTGTTGGAAAAAGCCCTTGCAATGGATACCCGTTGTTGCTCGCCGCCGCTTAGCTGTGCAGGGTAATGGTGACTTCGATCGGCAAGGCCAACTTTCTCCAGCAGTTCCATGGCTCTTGGCCTTACTTTTTTTTCGCCGCGTAATTCCAATGGCACCATCACATTTTCAATGGCGGTTAGTGTAGGCATCAATTGAAAATTCTGGAATATAAATCCGATGTATTTATTTCTTACTGCTGCAAGCTGGTCTTCATTCATGTTTTCGAGGTTGTTATTTTGCAGAATAACATTGCCTGATGAAGAGCGGTCGAGGCCGGCACACAAGCCCAGTAAGGTTGTCTTACCACTCCCGGAAGGGCCAACAATAGAAAGCGTCGCTCCTTCTTCAACCGAAAAACTTACATGATCAAGAACAGTTAAATCGCGGTTGCCGCTTTTAAAAGTTTTACTTACCTGCTGCAGATTGAGAATTGATTCCATAAGGTTTGGTTAACTTGCCTGTCGCTATAGCAAATGGCATATTTTTTTATGTATAAATATTTTAATAAAAAGTTACCCTATAAAATTACCTGAATTCTTATTTGTATTCCAGGCAGCACTAAAATTTATGAGCTATTTAATGAATAAGATCTTCCTTCTCCATCTTTTTATTTGTATTGCTATAATAAGTTGTAACAATAACAGTAGCAAAAAAGTTGATGAACAAACGAAACCTTCAGCGAATACATCCGCTGATTCTTCAGCGAAGCGTAAAACAATTTTATTCTTTGGCAACAGCATTACCGCAGGTTATGGTTTGGAACCTGATGAAGCGTTTCCTGCTTTGATCCAGGATACAATTGATTCATTACATCTTCCTTATAAAGTAATAAATGCAGGCGTGAGCGGCGAAACCACTTCCGGCGGAATAGGCCGTATAGACTGGATACTACGCCAGCCTGTTGATGTATTTGTTTTGGAACTCGGCGGTAATGATGGGCTTCGTGGCATCCCGTTAACGGTAACCAGGAAGAACCTTCAGGCTATTATTGATAGAGTAAAAACGAAATATCCGTCAGCAAAAATTGTGCTTGCCGGGATGGAGATTCCACCCAATATGGGACAGGATTATACTTCGGAGTTTAGAAAAATATATCCTGAACTGGCCGCTAAAAACAATGTTTCTATAATACCCTTTTTATTAGAAGGCGTAGGGGGCGATCCCAAGCTAAACCAGGATGATGGCATACATCCGAATAAGACCGGTGAAAAAATAGTTGCCGAAAATGTTTGGGAAGTTTTAAAAAAGATATGTCGTTAAGCGACCAGGTACCGCGCTTGTTACTTATCCATAAGGTGTGATAAAACATTGTTTGATTGTATAATTTGCTCTTCATCAAAATCACGCTCTTCGTCTAGCATATTTATTAAGAGTTGCAACTGTGCCTGTAACATTACTAATTTTTCTGACTCTTTCTGTTGGCGCCCTTTAAGGTCGTGGTGTATGAATGTTTTATGCACCAGCCATGGCACGTCGCTGTTACTATGATATTCTCCCAAAGCCATCCCTTCCCTGCAAATACCCGTTGAGTATTGCTTTCCATCTTTTTTAATTATCTGGAGTTGCAGGTAACCACTGTTGTTGAAAAATCTTTTGATGGCTTCTACCGGGCTGTTTAAATCCAGTTGCAGCCGCTCATTATACCTTGCGAAAAAATGGCCATTAAATACTTCCATATATTTTCCACTGGAACTGTACCTGAAGGCTTTCAGCCCTTTTGCTGAATAATAATATGCCACACAACAGGCAATGGCATCGTAAACATTTTTATATTTTGCAACCGCTGGCGCCTTTTGCATGAATACGATCCATGTGTTTTTAGATGCTGTTTTCACGGGATAGGCTTTAGAGTAAGTCTTTGCTTTATCAATTTTAAACTTTCTTCTTTCCCGGTCGTATTCGTCCAGCAACCGGTCCACCGTAGTCCTGGTTAGCCTTTCCAGGTCTTTCAGAATTTCGTTGGTAACTTCTTTATTATTCATTGCGGGCACCAGCATAATAAATTAATTTTTATAAACAACGGGTGAATAAATATTTTTATTATATCGTTACTATCTAAGAGGCGGTATTGAATAACAGTAATGGCGTAAGAGATATTAAAGCGTAATACTTCCCGTATACACACTGTCGGCTGCATTGCTTTCGTCGGCGCTAACAAAGCCTATCCATGTTTCTGCAATGCCTTTCATTGATTTCATTGGCAGCACTGCCTTACCATCTTTTCTTGTGGAAGTACTTATCTCATACATTGCCGTTTTGGTTTCCGGAAAATAAGCAACCATTAATACCTTATCTTCTTCTTTAGCAGTACCGGTACCTGTGTTATCAACCCAGCTAAATACAATATCGCCATCATCATTAGCTAACGCAGACGCATACACGGCGCCCGGCAGCATACCCATGGAAATTAGAACTAACGGGTATTGCAGTGATACTTCAGGTTCTTTTACAATTGCCCGGTTCATAATAGCGCTGGTAGCCCGGTTATAGCCCGTACTGGTTGCTCCGTTTGCGGGAAAGCTTGTATTAAAAAAGCCTGAGCCGGAGAATGGTTTTGTAAATTCATTGCACACTTTTATTTTTTGTTGTTGCACCAGCCGCTTTTCACTTTTAACGTTATCTTTCCTCCTGGTCCTGCTGCGCATGAAATTTCCACCGTTTCTTATATAACCGGTCACCACACCCACTTTGCCCGTGAAACCGCCATTGATGCCATTAATAATTCGTGCCATAGTTTTTGTTTAAATGAGTTCGTATTGGTTTGCGAACTGATTTTAGGATAATTGCTTATATCAATAAACGAACAGAAAGTTTATTTATTGTGTAAGCAGATCGCTTCCCCGGATCGATCACTTATCGAATACATAACGAACACATAGCGGCAGCATATCGAAAATGTGCAGGAGCAAATATTTTTTTTTGTAACAGGCAGGATTTACCTGGATAATTCCGGTGATGGAGGGGAACGGGAAAAGAAATTTATATGGGTAAACAGCCTGTAGCTTTCTGTAACTTTTAGGTATAGCATACCGGAAGGCAGGTTTTAATTACGACACTAAAGAAACGATAAAGAATTACCACTTGGAATGTGACTGCTTTTTATAACCGGTACTTTTTCCTTTAACCAGTTTAGCATAAACTCCGAGCCCGGTTCTTCGCTGGCAATATGGCCGAGAAGTACTAATGAAATATTATCTCCTTTGGCTCTTGCATCCCTAACGTATTCGGCAGTTTCCCATTCGGATATTTCGCCGCATATCAATACATCCGGTTTTATTTTGCCGATTGATTCGATCTGTCTCCTGCCGCCGGCAGCTCCGGGCATTAGTAACAACCGGCTGCACGAATGGGATGGCTCACCAATGTATCTTACTTTTTCTATCGATAGTTTTTCTTTAAGATGACCAATCAAATCTTTTAATGTGGCTGCGGCCGGTAAAGTAATAATGTTGGGTACCTCATGATCGGCATATTTTTTCCATTGCAATTGTTCCAATACACCCATGGTAACGCCATCCGGTACGAGGCTATGGATGTAATCATGGTTTCGCCAGATGGCCATGTTATGTTGCTTTAGCAGGTTGGCTTTGTATTGATACACGTCATCGTTCTGCAACCACGAAGTATCATCCGTATGATTGTAAAATGTAGGTTCATGAGCAATAATAAAGTTTGCACCAAGATCAATAGCCTTGCGGATGACTTCAATCGTAGCAAACATGGTAGTTACAATTCCGGTCACTTGTATGTCCCTGTTGCCGGCCTTTAACGTATCCACTGTATTGGTAAGAACGCCACCGGGCACTTCTTTTATAAACAAGTCCATTATATCTCCAACCGTATAGGTTTCGTTCATTTTATTTATGCCTGTGGCTTTGTTTATTACGGGCATCGTTAATAAAGCGCCTGCAGTTAATAGTGAGTTGGCAATAAATTTTCTCCTGCCAACTGATGGGTGATCATTGGATGAAGATGGATGTTTCATGTTGCTTTTTTTGATTGTAATGATGTTGTAATTTATGGAATAATTGCGGTTACATTACATGAGTTAGTACGGAACAGGTATATAATATTTTAGCTGCGCCAAATTCCAGTGATTAGTAACGGGTGATTAAAATATTCTGTTGACTTGATACCAAAAGCAGCAAGAGTTTTATACAGTTCATGTTAACTGCTGCTTTTTTTCACGGTCATTTTCATTTTCAATTCTTTCGTAACCTGTTTCACAAATTTGTCCTTGTCTTTCTTCGCTTCTTTGATTGTCGCTTTTAGGTCGGTTGGCATTTCATAATATTTTTCTGACCAAATGTAAACTTCCATAATTACAGGTAACAAGTCAATTCCTTTTGGTGTCAGTCGGTACAAAATTTTTGCTTTACTGTCCGGGTGTTCTGATTTTTCAATAATGCCATTTTCTTCAAGTCCTTTCAGTCTTGATGCTAAAATATTGGTGGCAATACCTTCGTCCGATTTTAAAAAGTCGTTATAGGTACATTTATTTCCGAACATCATGTCCCGGATAATGAGTAATGACCACTTGTCGCCAAATACGTCAAGCGAGATTCCTAATGGACAGTCAGACCTTTTTTTACTTGCTTCCATAAAATAATTAAAAAATATTTTGAAAAATAACTTGCAATTTGAAAGTTGTTTATATATTTGCACTTGCAAAATGCAAGTAAAATTACAATTTAAAAAGTAAAACAGGTAAAAATGAAAAAAAATATTTTAGTAACAGGGGCATCTTCCGGCTTTGGTTTGTTAGTCGCAAACGAACTACACAGAAAGGGTTACAATGTAATTGGTACAAGTCGTAACCCCGAAAAGTATGTAGCGAAGTTTCCGTTTAAGATGATAGCATTAGACCTCGATTCAGAACAATCAATAAACACATTTTCAGAAAGAATTTTCGGCGAAATAAGCCAGTTGGATATTCTTGTTAACAATGCCGGCTTTTTAGTTTCTGGCATTGCAGAAGAAACACCCATTGATTTAGGCAGGCAACAATTGGAAACAAATTTTTGGGGGACTATCAAAGTTACGAACGCTGTATTGCCGCATTTTAGAAAACAAAAGTTTGGTAAAATAATAACTGTAGGTTCCATTGTTGGACTCGTATCATTTCCCAATGCCGCTTACTATGCAGCTTCCAAACATGCATTGGAAGGATATTTCAAATCGTTACGTTATGAATTGAGTGAGTTTAATATTAGTGTTTCTATGATTGAACCTTCTGCTTTTAAAACAAGCATCCTGGATAATTCATCTTCGCCTTTAACGAAAATTGAAGATTACAATACGCTAAGGGGTAAAATTGAAAAATTCACTAATGACTTAGTAGAACAAGCCGAAGACCCTTCATTAGTCGTAGGTAAAGTGCTTAAAGTAATTGAAACGGATCGGCCTAAATTCAGAAACATTGTCGGTAAGGGCACTTCTGCTCTGATTAATCTGCAGCACTTTGCTTATGGGATTTTAGAAAAAAATGTTCTTAAGCAATTAAACAAAAATTAAAATGGAAACAACTCAAAGTGATTTTAACAGAGGCAAATACACTCAGCCCAGGGGAAACATTATTACTGAATCCCATGGAGCGATACCCGTTGCCCGTATCGGCGGCGGTCCGAATGCCTTGTTAGCTAAATAAAATAACAGATCAATAAAAATCAGAATAATGAAAGCATTCATAGTAAAAAAATACGGCAAAAAAGAAAAACTGCATCTGACAGAAATAGCGGCACCTGGTGTAAGAGAGAATGATGTGTTGGTGCAAATACATTCGGCAGGTGTGAACCTGTTAGATTCTAAAATCAGAGATGGCGAATTCAAACTTTTTCTACCATACAAACCTCCATTCATATTGGGGCATGATGTGGCAGGCATTGTAACCAAGGTTGGTTCAAGAGTAAGCAAGTTCAAAATTGGTGATGAAGTTTATGCAAGACCAGCGGATTTCAGAATGGGGACTTTTGCTGAATTTATTTCAATCAATGAAAAAGATGTTGCGATGAAGCCGAAAAATATCTCCATGGAAGAAGCCGCATCCATTCCTTTGGTTGGTTTAACTGTGTGGCAGGCACTTGTTGAAAAAGCAAATCTGAAAAAAGGACAGAAGGTTTTCATACAGGCAGGTTCGGGAGGTGTCGGAACATTTGCCATTCAGTTGGCGAAACATTTGGGTGCAACTGTGGCTACAACAACAAGTGCGGCAAATTTTGATTTGGTAAAAAGTTTGGGTGCAGATGTTGTGATTGATTACAGAAAGGATGATTTTGAAAACATACTGAAAGATTATGATGTGGTGTTGAACAGCCAGGATAAAAAGTCGCTTGAAAAATCGTTGCGAATATTAAAACCTGGTGGAAAAGTTATTTCTATCTCTGGTCCTCCTGACCCTGATTTCGCAATTCAAATTAATGGTAACTTGTTTTTGAAAATAGTTATGCGGTTACTGAGCGCAAGTGCCAGGAAAAATGCAAAGCGGCTTGGTGTAAATTTTTCTTTTCTGTTTATGAGAGCAGAAGGCAAACAATTAGGTCAAATAACTCAACTTATTGAGGCTGGTGCCATAAAACCGGTTATTGGTAAAGTGTTTCCGTTTGAGCAAACTAATGAAGCATTGTCTTACGTTGAAGCAGGTCGGTCAAGAGGAAAAGTTGTTGTCAAAGTCAGGTAGCTTTCGTTTGTGTAGGGTTTCTCTTAAAGTAGCTGCTTACGTTTAGGCCTTGCTGCTATGCCGGAAATTTATATCGTTTAGCCCACAACGTTAGCCAAACTTGCCTGACGGCAGGCAGGTTGAAAAACTATTGATGAAGATATGTCGAATTGCTCAATAATGAAAGTCTGCCGGAACCGCAGCTGATAGCATTACAAAAGATGAGGATTTACTTTGTACAGGCACAAGATGGCTTACCCCACAAAACCCGCTCCACACTCTTGCGCCAGGCTTCTTTTCGATATGCTTGGACTATGATGGGTATCATAATCTAATTGTTTCAAGCACTTTATCTGCTGATCTCAATGCACCTTCAACAAAACCATTGTAATCGCAATATGCTTCCCCACAAATATGAACATTCTTAGTATTATTCCCAAATTGGCGCAATTATCTCCACTCTCTCCGTTGCGTTATAAAGAATGTTGAGTTGGCGCAAGTTTGGTAGCCGGGCTTTGAAGCTTAGCCATACTTGTGCCATAAAAAAAGAACGACCTACTTGGGCTATATTGAAGAGATGCTTATATTAGTGTATGAGCCGTAAATATAAATTTCACGATAACGATAAACTGTATTTTATTTCCTATGCCACGGTAAACTGGATTGATGTTTTCGTAAGAGAGGAATACAACCAGGTTATTATAGATTCATGGAAACACTGCCAGGAAAAACGAGGTTTGGAAATTTATGCATGGTGTATTATGCCAAGCCATGTTCACATGATAATAGGAAGTACACAAGACAAGTTAGAGGATATTGTTCGTGATATGAAAAAGCATACTTCATCCGAACTTAAGACAACGATTAAAAACCATCCGCAGGAAAGCAGAAGAGAATGGATGATATGGATGATGGAGCGGGCGGGTAAGAAAAATGGCAATAACAAAGATTGGCAGTTTTGGCAACAGCATAATAAACCGCTTGAAATTACGGGCCAGGAAATGTTTGACGAAAAATTAGCTTACATACATCAGAATCCTGTGCAGGCAGGCTTTGTAACAAAAGAAGAAGATTGGAAATATAGCAGCGCTCGTGACTTTTGCGGGATGAGCGGATTGGTTTCATTAAGTTATAGTTAGTCTACATTGGCACAAGTAACCCAGGCACAAGCTAAGCCTCATACTTGCGCCATGGTACATTCTATATGCTTGGACTAACATGGGGATTTGCTTTGTACAAGCACAAGATGGCTTACCACACAAAACCCGCCCCACACTCTTGCGCCAGGCTTCTTTTCGATATGCTTGGACTAAGATGGGGAAAGGTCGTCGTCAAAGTCAGGTAGCTTTCGTTTGTGTAGGGTTTCACTTAAAGTAGGAGCTTACGTTCAGGGCCTTGCTGCTGTGCCGGAAATTTATATCGTCTAGCCCACAACGTTAGCCCAACTTGCCTGACGGCAGGCAGGTTGAAAAACTATTGATGAAGATAAGTGCAAAAGATGAACAATGAAAATCCTACCAGAACTGCTACTGATAGCATTACAAAAGATGTAGAAATGTAGTTCAGTCAGCATAGTAGCAAGCCGCTTTGTTGTGTGCAGCCAAACGTCATCGTTTGTCATACCTGTTTAATTAATTTCAAAAAATCGCCCAAAACAGCTTGTGCATTTTGCCCCTCGTTTCTAAGCGTATTGTTGTGCAACTCAATATTTAGGTTATCGCACAAGTCAATGAAGACTTTATATTTTGGAGTTTTATCAAAGTCATTCTGTGAGATTGTTTTAAGTTTGGCTACGAAAGTCCTAACACTCTTTCTTGTGTTAATTTCATCTTCAAGTTCAAATAAATATTTTCTTGCAAAAACACTTTCCAGAACTCGTCTACACTTTGCACAAAGCCCTTCGTAATTTATAATAGGTTTATTTGATGAATAAATATTTTCAATTTCTTTTAAGTCTTTTAAATTTTCATCTTCAATAAATTCGTTGTAAACATTACAATCTACAAGGGTACTTTTTTTTACTCCATTAGTGTCGCCATCAGGAATTAATCTAAGAGGCTTGGGATTGTCGAGTTTCATAAATAGCCACTTAAAAAACTCCGATTCATGTGTGAGTATTATTAACTGATTTACATCTTTTTCGACGTATTCGCCTTCTGGAGTAATTAAGTATGGATTAGCTAAAAGTTGAACTGTCTTAACTCTCCTGTCAGAATTAAAACTTGAAAATGGGTCGTCAAAGACAATTATTTTTTCATTGAGTTTTTCATCATGAATCATTAAAGAATAAAAAAAAGCAAATGCCAATACTCTTTTATCGCTCTCACTAAGTGTATTTTTGAAGTTTGGTTTTCCGGTAGAAGTTTCATCTATTGAAACTTTGTGGGCATTAAAGAACTTTAATGCAAAAATCCTTTCACTTTGCCCAACTATTCTTTTAATCGGTTGAAAATCGCAAATTCTAAAGTCTGCTTGAAGTTCCTGTAAAATTTTATTTATTGTATCGAAATGAATCCCGAATAAATTAGTGCTATACCGATTTAATGCTTCTCTTGTAGATTCTCTTTTAAGTTTTTTTGTCTCTTGAATTCCGTCAATGCTATCATACTCTTTTAAAAAATCATCCCATTCTTTAGTGTGTCTAATTTTTGAGAACTCAAGTTTCTTGATTCGTTCATCGAGTACTTTTATATTTACTTCGCCTGTAAATACATTTTTTGTTTTCAATTCATCTGTTTGCTCTTTAACTTTTTTAACAGCTTCAATTAGGGCATCATACTTTTCAAAATTTACATCACACCCTATGTCTTTTATTTTTTTTGTGAATTCGGCGTTTATATTCTCTTTAAGTTGTTTTAATTCTTCTTTATTCAACTCTCCAGGTACGAGAGTGATTTTTACCGATGCTAACTTGTCTTGAATAGATTCTAAGAAAGTTGTAGGATTCCATTTTTCAAACTTCGAAACAGCATTAGAAATCTCTGTTTGCAAAGTCCTGTATTGCTGTGAAAATAATTGAGAATATGCAGAAAGTAAATCCTTGGCGTTTGAATCGAGAGATTGCCCACAAAATACACAATCCACTTGTTCATCTTTTGTTAGGTTTAAACCTGTCTGCAAAAAATCTTTTGTATGATTAGGATTTTTCCATGTCTTTAAAATATGTTCTGTTACAATTTCAGCTTGAACCTGAATTGAGTTTGATAAAACAGTTTTTGTATTTTGGGTAATTATATTATTAAGTAAGGTTTCAATCGTTTCAAAAATACTTTTGATTTTTTCCTGATTATTGGCGGTTTCAATAGTTGCCTGTATATCTTTGATTGCGCCATCTATGTTTTCAATTTTCGGAAGGTCGGAAAATTCCTTAGTTGAAATCTCTTTTTTGAATGTTCTGTTAAACTCGGTTGTCTTTGCTGTTTTCCTCGCTGTCAATTCATTTAGCTCATCCTGAATAGTATTTATCTCATTGGCAAGTTTTTTCCCCTCTGTTCCTATTATAATGCTGTGAAGATTTTTTTGATGTCCGTAGGTTATTTCGTTTCCTTCAAAAATATTTTCATTGATGAATTGTGTGTCAAAGATTTCAATATTTTCAAATCCTTGAACCCATTCATTACTTGGGTATTTGAACTGCTTATTTGTTTCGTCAATGAATTCAACTTGCTGGCTTCCTGTATAACCAAATGTTTTCCTACCTTCTATTATTGCAACGTTACCCGTTTTGAAAGACCAAAGAATGTCTGCCAAGGTGCTTTTCCCTCCTGTGTTTTGCCCGAAGATGATTGTGTTTTTATTGAAATGTCGCCCACCGAAGTGGCAGTCGTGAAACCTGCCAATCCCTTTAATATTTGTAAATCTTGAAATCATCCTTTGGTTTAATGGTCAATCTAATTTAGGCTTTTGATGTCAAAATGTTATTGTCATACCAGCGGCCGCTACGAAGCACAAATTGGTTGCGCAAAACGGTAGGGCTTGCTGCTGTGCTGGAATTTAATATCGTTCAACCCACAACGTTAGCCCAATTGAAAAACTATTGTTGAAGATATGCACAAAAGCTGAACAATGAAAGTCCTGCCAGAACTGCTGCTGATAGCATTACAAAAGATGAGGATTTGCAGGTCTGCTGGCATAGCAGCAAGCAGCATGTAAGCGGTATTTTCAGGCTTGCTTGTCTTGCAAGTCCGGAAAACGCTGATATAGACGATTTAAGGTTAATGATCCTTTTGGTCCAAAAATTCCAAACAGCCTCTTTGGCTTTTCCATAACAGACAATTTTTCTAGAATTCCACTTTGTAATACTTCAAAAGTTATTATATTAAATGATCTGGTAAACGATCGGTGAATAGATAAAATGTCAGAGTTTAAAATATTTCTTCCCCCAATAATCACTGAATCACCAATTTCAAGACTTTGAATTTTCCTGTAAGTCATTTGTATGTAAGTACTTATTGTCCCTAAGCACAATATCCCCGAAAAAAAATAAATCCTTTCTAGAACGGTTACTCCCTTTAAATCAGGGAAAAAAAAAGATAAGGTAAAAGTAAGAATTATGCCAGGCAAAGAGTTAGTAAAAATTGCATCTTTTAGATTTCCGCTAATTCGCATGGTTTGGTTTTTAATTGCCGCTTTGTTGTGTGTAGTAATAAATCATTCAGTCTGTTTTTGCTTAAAAGTCTTTACATCTATTTTTGGCGGTGAAGGTCGGGTCGGTGCTGGTGGAGCGCCGTCTGAACTCTCTAAAGTGTCAATATAATTTTTTAGCATTAGAGGGTCAATTTTAGTCCCGTTTGTGCTATCAATTAAAGTGTCAAGAAATTCGCTCAGCCTTTGAATTTCAAAGGAAGCATTTTGCGGAATAAAAAAAATTTTCTTGTTATGTCCATTAGTGTTATAGTCGAAACAGTAGCTTAATCCATCGTAAATACCGTTATCTGCGGTGTAAGAATAATTTGTTTTATAACTCTTATTTGCAAACGCAGATTCAATAAGATGAAAAAGTGTGTCGCCAATGATACCATTAAAATATTTTGGGCTTTTCATCCAACTTTCATGTCGCATCAGCACAAACCTACCGGTGCTGTCAATATTAATATAATGGTCTAAATAAAACTCGAAGTTATTTGCCGTCTGATTGAAGTGCCAATAATAAGCCGAATATTTGAGGTCTTGAGTCGCCAAAGTTTTTATCCTCGGCTGTTGGGAACAAGCTGAAAACGTCAGAATGAAAAGTATGATTATTAAAGGTCTCAAATTTATTACACACAACTCATCATTGTCGCACCTTAAAACTAAACAATTGCGGCAATGCTCCCAAATCAGCTTCATTTGCGCATCCACGCATCTTCAAAATTTTAAAAGAGTTAATACAATACACATCTTGCTCCTATCGTTTTAAAATGGATGCTACATTAATTTCCTGCTAAACCCGGGACTCTTTTTATGAAAGAGAAAAATCCAATGCTGCCCAATGTTGTTTAAAACGCTTCCAATAATTCTATTAATCTCCGCAGTTACCATTTCATATTCGCATGGTAAAAATGTAAATAATGAAAATAAGTACCTACTGAATATTCCCGGCTTCTTCAACAGAGCAATTGACACGTCTTATTTTGATGTCACTGACCCGACAGCACCCGGTATCGATGCCAACAATAATCTTACATCGGGCCTTAAATCATTACCACCTGCCGTCAGCCTTGATATGCCTGTACCGGGCGACCAGGGAAAGCAGCTTTCGTGTGGTGCATGGGCAACTGTGTATGGCGCCGGTAGTTACTATATGCATCTTAAAACCGGGGAGCCGTATAGTGACAGCGAAATTTTAAGTCCCGCTTTTGTATATAACCAGGTGCCTAAGGGTACAGGTGGTACCGCTGCCTTTATGGATAATTTAGAATTATTTAAAGCCCAGGGCGCTTGTTCGCTAAAGAGCATGCCTTACTACGCTAATGATTATTCAACGCAACCTGACAGTGTTCAACATCACGAGGCGGCGAAGAATAAAATACAAGGTTGGGAAAAAATAGATCCCCATAATCTTACCTTACTGAAAAAGGAGCTCTTTCAAAAAAGGCCGGTTATTTTTTTTATTGCCACCGATGAAGGATTTGATAAAATAACGTCTCCATTTACCTGGAAAGAAAGATGTGGTCAATTGGGCGATGTGCATTCGATGTTGGTCACCGGCTACGATGATAGCAGGAATGCTTTTTTGGTAATGAATTCCTGGGGCACTTCCTGGGGCGATAAAGGTTTTATTTGGATCGATTATCAATTCTTTTTACGGAACGCTTCACCGAATGCCTATATATTGAGATAGCGTATTTGGCAACTCATTCGACAGTAGCTTTAAAAAAATCTTCCCCACATAGTAGCGTTGATGCTTAACCGTTATAACTGACCTGGTTGGAGTTGAACGGCATTTTGTTTTTAAGAAAAATTTTGTTTCTTTAATAAAATTACCGGGAGGGAAACAAATGAATCTTTTCTTTAAAAAAAGCATCTTCTTTTTATTGTTATTTATAAACCTGCAATCAATGTCGCAAAAAATAATCCAGGGTGAATATTATTTCAGGAAAATGGAAATGGCATCCGGTTTTAATTTTACGGCAGATGGTAAGTTTGAATTCTTCTTTAGCTATGGAGCCGTTGATCGCAACGCAACGGGAACCTTTTCTGTAAAAGGCGATACACTAAAACTTAAAAGCAATAAAGAACCCGGCAAAGATTTCACCGTAACGAGCCAATCAAAACAATTAAAAGGATACAAGCTTAAGTTTAATAACGCTAACAAATACCTGGTTCAAAATATCCTGTGTATATTTCTTACGGACGGTAAGAGACAGGAAGCCTATACGGACAATAACGGCGAGGCATCTGCCGACCTTGCCCATTGCGATACTATCTATGTTCAGCATACGCTGTTTCCGGATATCCTTACGCTTGTAAAAGACAAGGCAAATGATAATAACCGGTTTGAGCTTGCCTTAAACCCCTCCCTGGAACAGGTTAGTTTTAAAGGCATCGATTTTAAAATTGAAGATGATAAAACCCTCACGTGTCTTCCCAATTACTTCCTGGATATGCCGGATATTAAATTCATAAAAGAATAGCCCGGTTTTATTTTAATATGCAATTAATTTAGGGCTGCCCGGTGAACAATCACGTATATTATGCCCGGTAATTGATTTTTGTATGTGATATTCATCGATGATTGAATTCGAATTAACAGGTTAGAGATAATCGCAGACTTTAGTGGAGAAAGATTTTCTTATAGCAACTTACTCAATTGCCTCAAACTTTCAACATTATGAACCGGGGCAAAAGCATCTATATAAGGCATAGCCGCGTTCATTCCCGCTACATCAGGCCGATAGCCCGAATAGCCGGCAGATGGGTTTAGCCAGATAAGTTTTTTTGATTTGAAATGGATATACGCCATGCTCTTTTTAAGTGTATCAATATTACCCGTGTCCCAGCCATCGCTTAAAATAATAACGATGGTTTTTGAGTCGATCATTTTTTTTGCATGGTCTTTCACAAATGCTGCCAGTGATTCTCCTATTCTCGTGCCCCCGGCCCATCCACTCTTTTCAGCGCCGAGCAAGTGTAATGCTTCGCGAAAATTCTTTTGTTTTAATAAGGATGTTATTCTCGTAAGTGAAGTACTGAACACAAATGTTTCCATCCGGCTATACACCTGCTGGAAAGCGTATATGAATTGTATCAAAAAAGCAGAATATAACTCCATCGACCTGCTTACATCACAGAGCACAACAAGTTTCATCCTGTTTCTCCTGGGTTTGCGGTGAACTATATCGAGCAATTCACCTCCCCATCGCATATTTTTTCGCAGTGTTTGCCGCAAATCCGGCATAGCGATTTTGTTAGATGGCTTATAGCGCCTGTTTGTTCTTGCGGCAAGCCTGTTTGCCAGGGCTTTGATGATTTGCATGAGTTCGTTTACCTGGTCTTCCGGTACTGCAGAAAAATCTTTTTGTGAAAGATTTTCGTGCAGGCTGTAGGTTGCTGTTTCTTCTGTATCATCGTTCCGGTTACCATGTAGCCATGCTTTCAGCGATTTGAACGAAGCTTCCTGCTGTGCCGGTTTTTTAGCGTTGGCATCATCTTTCTTTTTTGCATTAACTGCTGTTTCCAACTCTTTCCAATACGCATGAAACAAATCATCAAATTCATCCAATTGGGATTTGCTACGACAGAGGATAGACTTCAGCGCTAACAGGAAAATTTCATTGCTGCTGAAATCAATATATTGCAATGCATGCAGCGCTGCAGCCTCTTCATCCATTCCTGCATTAAAACCTTTCTCCCGAAGAAAAATGCAGAACCGGACAATGTTCTTTGATAAAGATGTTTGTCTTGAAATCATAACGTATCAAGCTTTGAATGAACGCCTGTTTTTTCAAGGAGCTCACTTAGCGACAATTGAACTTCCCTGGTATCACTCCAGTCTTTCAATACAAGGCCTAATGTTTGCTCAACAATATTTTTATCAAGATGGTCAATATGAAGGGCTGATAAAGCCATAGCCCAGTCGATCGTTTCAGCAATACCCGGTTTCTTTTCCAGGTTGGTAATACGCAATTGCTGCATGAATCGTGTGATTTGTTCGGCTAGTTTTGCATCAATGCCGGGTACTTTATTCCTGACGATCAGCCATTCTTTTTCAAAATCAGGATAGTCAATGTATAGATACAAACAACGCCTTCTCAATGCATCACTTAATTCACGTGTACGGTTTCCCGTTAGTATCACGTGAGGAATATGGGTTGCCACAATGGTACCCAATTCGGGAATGGTTATCTGCCAATCACTCAGTACCTCCAGTAAAAAACTTTCAAACTCTTCATCAGACCTGTCGATCTCATCTATAAGGAGCACGGGTTTTTTATGGTGTGTTATTGCCTGTAGCAATGGCCGTTTCATGAGGAAGGCATCACTGAAAATTGTTTTCTCTTTTTCTTCAATTGATTGTGCATTGTGCTCCACCATTTTAAGGTGAAGCAATTGCCGTTGGTAGTTCCATTCATATAGTGCGTGTGTTGCATCAAGGCCTTCATAACATTGCAGGCGAATCAAATCTGTTTGTAAAGCATTAGCCATTACCTTGGCAATTTCTGTTTTGCCTACACCCGCAGGACCTTCTACCAGCAAGGGTTTGTTTAGTTGCAGCGAAAGAAAGACGGACATGGCAACAGCATCGCCTGTAATATACCCTTGCT
>NZ_JBMQQG010000121.1:0-2534 GCF_057362405.1 Ginsengibacter sp. | reverse complement strand
ATATCTCACCATATCTAAATTCTTTTTTGACCAGACAGGTATGACCCAAAGGCCTTTATTCTTCGTTGCCATACTTGTTATGATAATTGGATCTCAACTTTTTCTTGCAGGTTTTTTGGGCGAACTGGTTTCAAGAAATGGCGCAGAAAGAAACCATTATTTGATAGAAGATAGAATTAACTAAGCAACTATTCTATGGCCCGATTTCATTATTAAAATTCCTTTTTTATATTGTCAGTCGAAATTGAAAAATCCGTTGTCATTATAGGACCTGCCCACCCGCTCAGAGGTGGTCTCGCTTCCTATGATGAAAGGCTCGCAAAAGCGTTTATGGATAACGGTTATAATACTGCCATCTACACATTTTCATATCAATATCCGTCCTTTCTTTTCCCTGGTACCACACAATATTCCAATGAACCAGCCCCGAAGGGTATTTCCATTAAAATTAAAATTAATTCAGTTAATCCGCTCAACTGGATCTTTGTGGGCAATGAATTAAAAAAATTAAAGCCCGATATCATTATAGTAAGATACTGGCTTCCGTTTATGGGACCGTGTCTCGGCACCATTTTAAGAAGAGTAAAAAAAAATCGCCACACAAAAGTTGTTTGTATTGCCGACAATGTCTTCCCACACGAAAAGCGTCCCGGCGATAAACTTTTTACAAAATATTTTTTGAAGCCGGTTGATGGTTTTATTACCATGAGCGAAAAAGTCCTGCAGGATTTACATCAATTTGCGAAAGCGAAACCAGCCCGATTTGTTCCGCATCCGTTGTATGATAATTTTGGTGAAAAAATCAGTAAAGAAGAAGCGAGGAAAAAACTCGATATTGATACAGGCGCAAGGGTAATTTTATTTTTTGGATTTATCAGAAAGTATAAGGGACTTGATGTGTTACTGCGGGCAATGAAATTAATAAAACAAATTCCTTCTGTGCAAAACATTAAACTATTAATAGCAGGTGAGTTTTATGAAGATGCTGCTAACTATAGCGAATTATTAAAAGACGGTACTATTAAAAACAATCTCATTATCCATACTGAATTTATTCCGGACAGCATGGTTAAGTACTACTTATGCGCTGCGGATTGCGTCGTGCAGCCCTACAGGAACGCCACGCAGAGCGGCGTAACGCCTCTCGCTTATCACTTCGAAATACCAATGATCGTTACAAATGTGGGAGGCCTTCCATCTTTAGTTCCGGATAAAATAGTGGGTTTGGTTGCCGAACCAAATGCTGAAAGCATAGCAGAAAAAGTTAAAGAATACTTTGATTTGGGAGAAGAATTTTTTTTACCTCACCTTCGTGAAGAAAAGAAAAAATATGGCTGGGACAATTTAGTGAAAGCTATAACCGAAATTCTTCAATAACTAAATTATTTGAGAGTTTCAATATTTTTCTAAAATTTAGAATTAAAAATGATTTACAGAAGTAAAGCTCCTTTGCGTATAGGCCTTGCCGGTGGTGGTACAGACGTAAGCCCCTACAGTGATCAATTTGGCGGCGCCATATTAAACGCAACCGTTTCTCTTTTTGCTTATGCCAACATAGAACCACTCGATGAAAATGTTATTATAGTTGAGGCGCTTGACCGGAAAGAAGAACAGCGCTTCACATTTGCGACCTCTTTACCAATTGATGGAACGTTAGATTTATTAAAGGGCGTTTACAACCGTATTCAAAAAGATTTTGGATTGCCCGTATCAGGTTTTCGTCTATCCACTTTTGTTGATGCACCTGCTGGCTCCGGCCTTGGTACTTCATCAACTTTGGTAGTTGCTATCATTGGCGCCTTTGTTGAAATGCTGAAACTCCCGTTAGGAGATTATGACATTGCTCATCTCGCTTACCAGATAGAAAGAGAAGATTTACAATTGGCCGGCGGAAAACAGGATCAATATGCTGCTATGTTTGGCGGTGTAAACTTTATGGAATTTTATGAAGGTGATAAAGTAATCGTAAATCCATTGCGCATTAAGTCGCAATATTTGCACGAGCTTGAAAATAATTTGGTTTTATACTTTACGGCTAACAGCCGCGAAAGCGCGGCCATCATTAAGGAGCAGGTGAAAAATGTAAATAGCAAGAATGAAAAAAGTATTGAAGCCATGCACCAGTTGAAAGAACAAGCCCGCATGATGAAGGAGGCATTGTTAAAAGGAAAGCTGAACGAATTTGGCGAAATTCTTGATTTTGGGTTTCAGCAGAAACGAAAGATGGCAAATAATATCAGTAATAGTCGTATTGAAGAAATATATAAAGCAGCAAAAAAAGCAGGTGCGACAGGTGGTAAAATAAGTGGCGCAGGCGGCGGTGGATTTATGATATTTTATTGCCCGGGAAATACCCATCATGCCGTTATAGAAGAATTAAATAAATTTGGCGGGGAAGTAAAGAATTATACGTTCACCAAATTCGGCTTAACAACCTGGTGCGCTTAAACAAATAATTAAATGGACAAAATAAAAAATATTATTCAATCGTCAATTGATGTAAAACAGTTAATTCTGGCTGATGATAAATTGCT
>NZ_JBMQQG010000120.1:0-5003 GCF_057362405.1 Ginsengibacter sp. | reverse complement strand
TTACATCTTTATATGTCCATTTTTGCTTGTCAGATGACTGCAAAGAAATGTATGCATTGTCCGAAAGTATTTCCACACCATCCGGCATTTGAATAAGCAGGTTCTTTTTATCGCCGGCCTTTGTGAAATCGGCAATTAATAATCCGGCGAGTGTGAGAGACGATATTTTAAGAAAGTGTTTGCGATGCATATAAATGAAAATTATACCTATTCAAAATAAACCTTCACCGTTTGATACAACAGCCGGTTTTGCATATACTGGGTTTGCATATTTACTTTTTCCGAATAGCCTTCCAGTCCAAACAAACCTGCCGCATTTCCTTTGTTGACGGCTATTTCAAGGTAGTTGGCCGAATTGAACAAAGCCAGCTTTTCGCTTTCGTGTACGTCTGCATACGTTTCGCTGATCTTTTCTATTACCTCATCTCTTTTAAAAACTATTTTAAAACTCCTGCCGCGGCGTTGCTCTTCAAATTCTTCTTTGGTGATATTGATGATAACATTTTCAAAATTATCAATGAAGATAATTTGTCCTTCAATAAATTTTGGTCCCAGCAAGGGCCTCAATGGATTTTTAGTTTCAATCGATACACTGTTATCTCCTATTTCGTCCATCGTTTTTCCATCAAGAATTTGCTGATATGCCTTTCCAAATACAGAAGCGCAGTATAATGTGTTCTTTTTCTCAGAAGGCCGCAATGGAAGTGCGACAATCTTTTCCGGAACTTCTTCGAGTATCATTGTTATTAGGCCGTTATCAGCACAACCGATATATTGATTGTTATGTTGAATCAACAACAAGTGATCAGGCCGTTTATCGAACAGATTTACCAGTACGATATGAAAAGTGTTTGGAGGAAAATTTTTTATTGCATTGCGGCACACATAAGCCGCCTGTGGATAATTAAAGGGGGAAAGCTCATGTGATATGTCAACAATGTTGAAACTATCGTTCACCTGTAGTAACTGGCCTTTTATGGCTCCCGTTAAAAAATCCTGTCGTCCAATATCAGATGTGAGCGTTATTAAAGGCATTCAAATTTTGTTACGGAATTCTCAAAAAATTAAAAGGTAATAAAAAGCGATGAACGAAGATATATTTACTTCACCAATTGACCATTTTTGACCAAAAACTTTCTTTATAAATTACCAGTTTTCAGTTGACAAGTTATCCACCTGTGCTATTACAATTCATGTTGGCAAAAATAACAGCGACTTGGTTGTTATAAAAGCTATTTTTATTTCGGCTTAACAAGCAGGGCATATATAACATACAACCATCCCAATATACCATGAATTATTGCCCAGAGAATTGATTTATTTCTGCTCCACGAAACAACTACAGCAATTATAGTTCCCAGCCCAACCGAGGGACCGATATAAACAGGTTGCATGTAGCCGTTATAGTTAGTTCGTGTTGCACACGCCGCCAGAAAAAATGCGCAAAAAATAACTGAAGGAAGTATTTTATGTTTCATGATTTTTTATTTCTGATTGTGATTGATACTTTTTGTTTTGAATTACTAAGCCATATTTGACCATCAACCTGGTATTTTCATCGCTGATATCAAAATGCTGAATTCCATTTTTATCTCTTCTCCAAAAATCCCCAGAATGGTTTTTTTGGCTGCATATATTTTAGCCCAAATGCCATGATACTTTTCTCTTTAATATAGGCGATTGTATCATCTATCGAATCTGTTACAAAATAAAGTTTCTCATCATCGGATGATATGGTACCCACCTGGCACATGCGATTGGTGTGTTCCAGTATCTTCCTATAAAAATCCTTATCAAAAATAATGATGGGAAAGGTGTTTATTTTTTTCGTTTGAACCAATGTCAAGGCTTCAAAAAATTCATCCAGTGTGCCGAAGCCGCCCGGCATTACAATAAATGCGTAGGAGTATTTTATCAATAATGTTTTTCTAAGAAAAAAATATTTAATATCCACCCATTTATCAAGGTAAGGGTTGCGATGTTGTTCACGTGGTAGCACGATATTACATCCTACACTCTTGCCACCTACATCTTTTGCTCCACGGTTCGCTGCTTCCATAATACCAGGACCGCCTCCGGTCATAATTGTAAAACCCAATTTTGCAATTTCACCGGAAAGCTTTCTGGCCTGCTGATAATATTCATGATCTTCTTTAAATCGTGCCGAGCCAAATACGGTAATACAGGGGCCAACAAAATGTAACGCCCTGAATCCTTTAATAAATTCAAAAAAAACACTCAATGCATATTTAAAATCTTTCAACCTATCCTGGGGTCCCTCGAGGAATTTAATTTCTGTTTTTGTCTTTTTCTCAATCAATTAAAACTCATTTTGAAAATTAAAAATAAAATCAACCAAATATAATTAAATAGGTGTGCCAAATAATTTAAGTTGTGAAGATTTTGAGACAATTATGATTTAAAAATAAGCGTTGCATGAATTCAATAAAAAAAACTGAAACTGACTTAAAGGATTATATTAAATCGCTTGGGCCAGGTTTAATAACTGGCGCAAGCGATGATGACCCGTCTGGTATAGCCACCTATTCGCAGGCGGGTGCTGCCTTCGGACTTGCAACGCTATGGACTGCATGGATTACCTTTCCTTTAATGGCAGCTATCCAGGAAATGTGTGCCCGCATCGGCCTTGTGACAAGTAATGGCCTTACAAACGTTATTAAAACACATTACTCCAAAAGACTTTTATATATAATGTTGATTTTGAGTTTCCCTGCCATAACTCTTAATATTGGCGCTGACATTGCGGGTATGGGTGCCGTATCTAATCTTCTTTTCCCGGGTATTCCATCCTTTGCTTTTAGTATTCTTTTTACAGGATTACTTATGTATGTAATTATTCACTACTCTTATAAAAAACTGGCAGCAATTTTGAAATGGTTGTGTGTTGTATTGTTTCTTTATATAATTGTTCCATTTATCGTAACAAAAAACTGGAGCGTTGTTTTAAAAAACACTTTTATACCGTCCATTCATTTCAACCGCGAATTTTGCGAAATACTGGTTGCACTTTTGGGCACAACTATTTCACCCTATCTATTTTTTTGGCAGGCAAATATGGAAGCAGAAAACCAGGCTCAAAAGGAAACTCATATAGTTGTCAATAAATTTTTCCTGCGCAGAATGCGGTCAGATGTTATTTCAGGAATGTTTTTCTCGAATGTGGTTATGTTTTTCATTATTCTTACAACGGGAGTGGTTTTATATAACGCGGGTATTCATCAAATAGATACGGTAGACCAGGCAGCCATGGCGCTAAAGCCTCTTGCCGGCAATCTTTCCTATTTATTATTTGCAGTAGGAGTTATCGGAACAGGGCTTCTTGCTATACCAGTGTTGGCTGGTTCACTGTCTTACATATTGGCTGAAACATTCGATTGGAAAGAAGGCCTTGATAAAAAATTCAGCGAAGCCAAAGGATTTTATATTACGATAATAATTTCGTTGCTTATTGGCTTGTTTATAAACCTTACAAAGATTACTGCCTTCCAGGCCTTATTTATTACTTCAGTTGTTTATGGCATAACAGCGCCGGTTTTGGTAGGCGTGATATTACACATTTGCAACAATAAAAAAATTATGGGTGATGAAACCAACGGCGCTCTTTCTAATGTTCTCGGTATAGCAACTTTTTTATTGATGTCAATTGCCGCCATTGCCCTTCTTTATTTTCAGTTCAATTAAACTTAGTAGGCAAGAATTTTTTTAACAACGACAGCAACTTTTTCTGCATTGGGCAACATGGCCTTTTCAAGGTTTACATTCATAGGAACTGCCGGCAAATTTAAAGCGCCTAATACTTCAACAGGCGCATCCAGAAAGCGAAAACATTCGTTTGAAATCCTTCCTGCAAGGGCTTCTGCAAAAGAATTGTCCTGCTGTTCTTCGGTAAGCACCAGGCATTTGCCATGTTTTTTCACTGATGAAAAAATCAACTTTTCGTCTAAAGGAAATAATGATCTCAGGTCAACAATTTCCAATTGGTTGTTAAATTTTTTTGCAGCTTCTTTGGCCCAGTATACACCCATTCCGTAAGTAATAATGCAACAGCTTTCACCATTTTTTATTTTTTCCTCATCAGCATGCATAATTATGTTGGCCTTACCTAACGGCAACACATAATCGCGGGAAGGTTCAACAGTTTTTGCTTCTTCCGTGCCCGGCACTTTACTCCAATAGAGGCCTTTGTGTTCCAGCATTATAACAGGATTAGGATCAAGAAATGCAGCTTTCATTAATCCTTTCATGTCTGCTGCATTTGAAGGATACACTATCTTAATTCCTTTAATTGAGAGAAGCAACCCTTCTATGCTTCCGCTATGATAAGGGCCGCCACCTCCGTACGCTCCTACCGGAACCCTGATAATGGTTTGTACCGGAAATTTTCCGCAGGTGAGATAACAACTTTTTGCAACTTCTGTTACCAGTTGGTTGATCCCGGGGAAAATATAATCACCAAACTGAACTTCAACAATTGGCTTTACACCGGTTGCAGCCATTCCAACAGTGGAACCTATAATATACGCTTCCTGGATAGCCGTATTAAATACGCGATGGTCGCCAAATTGTTCGGCTAAAGTAGCTGCTTCCCTGAAAACCCCTCCCAGCCTGCGGCCTACATCTTGTCCATATAAAACTGCTTCCGGGTATTCTTCCATAATTTCACGAATAGCAAATAATGCCGCATCAACCATTATTATTTTCTCTTGACCAGGCGGGTTTCGTTCTCCCTTTTCTTCAATAACTAATGTTGGGGCAAAAACATGTTCTTCAACTTTTGTCGCATCGGGATCAGCTGCTGCAACGGCATTTTTAAAATGTTCAGCAACTTCGGTTTTTGCAGAAGATTCAATTTCATCTAATTCACTTCCATATATACCGATTTCGGGTAAACGCTTTTTTAATTTAGGTAATGGGTCGTTCTCCGCATGCAAGGCAAGGTCTTCTGCAGACCGGTAAAACTCTCTTCGCACGCCACTGGTATG
>NZ_JBMQQG010000119.1:0-6494 GCF_057362405.1 Ginsengibacter sp. | reverse complement strand
GCAAATGCTAAACAGGCAAATTTCCATTTTTGCCGGGCCGAAGCTGGATGTGGCAATCGATAGAATTGACAAGACGAAAGAATGTACGTCAAGGCTCCTCGGCCTATCTGCAGAGGCGGGCGCCCAACATGATTTCAGCCATCATTTGTTCGGAGAAGTAAAATATTCAGTTGGTGTAACGGGAAGTTTTAACGACGTATTTTTTGATAGCAATAATGGCAGGCGGGACAATTTCCGCTTTGGGGTAGGTTATCGTTTGTAAGAATTTTCTGCCAGCTATTTCGCGTTTTTTAGGGCAATCTGCGTCGTATATCCTTGTCCGTTAGCCCTTCTTTCGCCCCGGCAAGTGTAATCTTCGAATTGCACCGGGAAATAAATAAAGTAAGGATATAACTTAACGCTAATTCACCTTAAGGAAAAAGCCACCTCAATTGAAGATGGCTTTTTCCTTACTTATGTTAAGAAAGATTTTTGTTTACGTACTCTGCTTTATTTACCAGGAACGATATCAATTATTACCGTTCTGTTGTAAAAGCGCTCTTCTGGAAATTTATTAGCAAATGGTGCCATACCTTCATCTTCACCGAAGCCATATGTTTCAAATTTAACGCCATTCTTCCCTGCTTTTGAAAGAGCTTCTTCGATGATTTGCTGAGCACCGGTTGCACGCTCATGAGATAAGGATTGGTTATACTTATCTTCCCCGATATTGTCCGTATGACCGTGAATAATAACAATACTATTTTCGGGAACCAGGGGTGTTACCACGTTAGCAAGGAAACTCTCATAGTTTGCTATTGATTTTGATTTATCAAAATCGAATAAGATACTATAACGTAATCCTTCCTGCTTTGGATCACCTGTTTTTGTTAAACTAACATAACTTTCTTTGGTAATAATATGACCGCTTTTTGTTACACCTGTCATTACAATTTTATAGTTACCCTGCGTGTTGCCGCCTAAAACAGTTTTCCCCGGTACAGATGCCTGATCTGTTGTGTATGGACCGTAATGTTGTACATTCCCCTGCTCATCCCTTACATCAACCGACCATGACTTTAACTGGTCATTAGCGCCATCAGCATTAAAAAGAACGTGGCTATCTAATGGATCTTCCTGTACAATTGTTATTTCTACTGGTTTTAAAAACGGTGAGGTAATTCCTCCTACCTGCATTAATAGTTCCGGAGAGTTGCTCATAATATCTACTCTCCTGTCGCCTTCGCGCAATAAGGTTAGCTGCCTGCTTCCACCCGGCTGCTCTGAAGGTATAAGCGGCTTATCTCTTCCTTCTGTACTGATACGCGAGGTGCTAACTCCAAAAACACTTATTAAGTACTGTTTCACTGTTTCAGCCATGGCTTTACCCTCAGCAGGGTTTTTATCCGACGAGCCGGTTAATGTGATTGTACTTTGCGGATTAGCCCGCAGGCGATCACCTATGATGTTTAAGATATTGTAGTACACGGATAGCTGCCTGGCTGAACGTCCATGATTTAAATTATCAGGCTGGCTTTGTTGCAGTTCATCTTCTTTAAAAGATGCGGCCTGTGCCTGGTTTAATTGTACATACCGACTTGGGATTTCAGTTGAACCCATATCAAAAAATACCGAGTTAAGAAGCGGAAAAGTTTCTTTTACTTGTCGTTTTTGCGGCATTACTTTAGGGGCGCGAACTGAAAACGTAACTTCCTTTTCAATAACAGGTTCGGAAGTAATTATGGGTTCGCTAACCGGTTTGGGTGTAGCTGCTGTTTTTCCGGTACCAAACTTAAGGGCTATACCGGCACGAATAGTATATATTGACCACGATTCTACTTTACGGGGAGACTGGCCTAAGTCTGTTTGAAAAGAGGCAAATGGCGAAAGCGTCATTTGCGTTGCACTTGTTGGTTTGGAAATAGGTAAATCTATACCCGCGCCAGCCTGTGCGGAAAACACTGTTTTACGTATGTCGCTCCAGTCAGCCCTTGTATCAGTTTGCTTTTCCTGTTTATAAGTAAATGTTTTAGCCAGGTTAAAACTGATAGTAGGCCCGGCAAATAAGTAAAATGCAGAAGAAAAGGGAGCAACACGCAAACTCGGCTCTACTGTAATTGAGCTTATATTGGTTGATAAATCAGCGGCACAATTACAGGGCGCCACTACACTTCTGAATTTGCCACCGCGATTATCGTATGCTACATTTAGCATACCGCCCCACACTTTGTTGGGCCGGTATTCAGTTAGCAACGATACATAGGGCTTCACACCATTTCCTTTATGAAATGCGGTTGGAACGGTTAAGTTGTTGTTAAGCATCTGCGTGGTGCCGCGATAAAAATTAATATTAGCTGCCGCCGATTCGCCGAACCACCATACGGGCTGCACCCGTTTTTCCTGTTGGGCATTAACCATTGTTCCTGCGGCAACGAAGACAATGAAGAGGAATGCAAATTTTTGTTTTATTATATGATATGGAAACATAAAAGTCTTTTGAAAATTAATTGTATTATTTATTTGGATTAAAGGAAAAAATTGAAGAGTTAACACGGACTAACAATGTTTTTGATTTTTAATTAGGTACATTAATAGTTGTATTCACCATGGTAACCGATGCCACCAGTGAGATAGCCCTGCCATTTAATACAGTTTGTACCATATTTCCAGAAGTAGAGAAGGTTACGCCTGCTGAAGAGATGATAGTTCCTGTCATAATACCGCCGCCTGCTGCATTAATGGTAGCTGAACTTCCTACATACCAATACACATTTTTAGCCTGGGCCTGGTTTATTAATACCACGCTTCGTGCACCTGCGGGGCCGGCAATACCTACTGTGAGGGCTGCTGCTGTCTGAAAAATCCATACGGCATCCGGATCGCCCTTGGCATCCAGCGTAAGATTTCCATTTGTTATTTTAAATGTGCCGCTCGCAGATTTATAAACACCGGCCGCCAACGTTAGGCCACCCAGTTCGCCGGCTCCCGGATCAATACCTCCCGGCTTAGAGGCAGGGGATATATTATTATAGGCCGTATTGGCGTCGTCAAGGCCTTTTACTGCGATTGCAAAAGAAGTGGCATCACCGGGTGCAGGCGGGGCAGTGTAAATTCCGCCGGTTACATCTCCTACATTAAGAGGTGTTTCTGTATAAATGCTGCCCATAGTGCCGTCATGAAAACCGGTAATTAGTGTGGACGCAGCAGTAGTACCAATACTTCCATTATTAATTATAGTGTTTAGACCTTCGTTTGTTGTACCTGCATTACCGCCAAAAACTCCAAAATTAGCAATGGTTCCTAACGGAGGAGGGATAATAGTATTGCCGGTTGTAAAACTCCATGTGTAATTATAAAGCAGCGGATTTCCAGCGAGGTCTTTTGCACCGGTTGTAATAGTTGCCGTATAAGTTGTATTGAGTGACAGGTTATTTAACAGCGTAAAGACGGCAGTAGAATCAGAATAAGTTATTGTTCCCGTAATTGGTATTCCGCCAAGCGTGGTATTTGCCAATGTAAAGTTTGGTCCGATAGTCACCGGATCCATTGCTTCACTGAAGGCAGCCGAGATACCTTTATCAAGTGCAACATTGGTTGCAGCGTTAGCAGGGTCTGTTGAAATAATAACCGGTGCTGTATTATCAGGCCCTGCGCCTGTTTTAAAATTCCAAACATAGTTTTTTATCATAGCATTACCGGCAGAGTCTTTGGCTCCTGTGGTAACGGTTCCTGTATAACTCGTATTACGAGCCAGGTTAACTGCAGGAGAAAAAGTAGCGGAGTTTCCGGAATAAGTAACCAAACCGGCAATCATTGTTATTCCCTGTTGAATCGTAAACGTTGATGAGTTGATTGTGGAAGAGTTCATGCCCTCGTTGAACTCGACAATTATTTTGGTGTTGATACTAACGCCTGAAGCAGTATCCGATGGGCTGGTTGATATTACTATAGGGCAAACGCCAGGAAGTCCCGGCCGTTCCGTAACTTTTTTGCATCCTGCAGCAAAAGCCAGCGACAGTAACAGGGGAAACCATTTAATGTTAAAAATCTTTGAATAGCTTGTACGTATTCGTACCAATAGACTTTCAATCGTGAAAGATGTTGTTTTCATGGGTGGTTTTAGAGGTTATTAAAATAATAACACAAAACTATATGAACCCATCAGAATTAAGTTACACACTTGCATTGATAAGTTACATCATTCACTCATTCCTGGAGTTGGAATGGCGCCTTTCTTTCAATTCTTTAAAGAAAGATGGCGTTAAGCCGGTAACTTTTTTAAATTGATTGGATAAGTGGGCGACACTGCTATAATGAAGTTTGGTTGCAATCTCTGTAAGAGTAAGTTCATCATAAAACAGCAATTCTTTGGCTCTTTCAATTTTTTGGATGATAATAAAGTGTTGTATAGTGACGCCCTTCACTTCTGAAAATATACCAGAAAGGTAAGTGTAATCATATTTTAATTTTGCGCTGATGTGATCTGAATAGTTAGTGAGAGGCAATGCATTCGAATTATCAATCATTTGAATAATTACATTTACTATTTTCTCTATCAGCACACTTTTTTTATTGTCCATAACCTCAAGGCCCGTCTTCAAAAGATTTTTTTTCAGTTGGTGGCGCTGCCTGGTTGTTATACCTTCAAGGATATTTACCATACCTAGCTCAACAATTACATGTTCTGATTGTAGGCCAAGTTTTTTCAACTCTTCTTTTACGATCATTTTGCAACGCATGCTGGCCATATATTTTATATAGAGCTTCAATTTTTTTTTAAGGTTTAAGCGAGACCGTACAAACAATTAATGTATGTCTTCGTTAGTTATATAGAGGGTGCTTTACGCAAAGGATAGGAATTCTATAACTTAGTTTAGATAATTGAAAGCCTTACCACCTTTACAAATCTTTCTTTATAATAATCATTCAAAGGAGTTATCACCACTCCTTTTGCCTTGCCGGATGATGAATGTATAAATTGAATATTCCCGTTTTCATTGGAAATAATAATTCCGATGTGACCAACAAATCTCTCCGCACGATCAGTTCCTGTAAATAAAATAAGATCCCCCTTTTTGGAATCTGCTGATGCAATTTCCCGGCCAACATTTGTAAAACCTATAGAAGATCTTGGAACAATTATTTTAAAATGATTAAAAACATAGGTAACGAAACCAGAGCAATCAAATCCGCGCAACGGGTCAGCAGAGCCAAATAAGTAGCGTGTTCCAATAAGTGTCCTGGCAAATTCGATTATAGAATCTACCCTACTATTGTTCGCAATTAATGCAGGGGCAGCACTCAAGCCGGTAACTATTAGTTTTATCTTAGGTTCTGCAACAACCGAATCATCTGTCAACACCTTCATATTATTAATTACCGGGTCGACAACCACAGTTGCGTTACTGAAATTATTATTACAACGCATATATATGGGAATCAAAAAAAATACTGCCATCAAAAAAATTGAAATTTTCTTCCTCATAAGTTATCTGACTTAAGGGCAATACTTCTTCCCTGCTGAATAAGCCACCTACCTAACGCAGGAATGAGATAAAGATTTCACTTTTTACCCAGCTGAAGTATTTATATCTTCTTTATTCGGCTTTAGGTTTGTGGCAGACCCCTATGCCCTGGTTCGTGGCACACGAAACAAGCATTTTTTGATCTTAAGTAAGAACAGTAGTTTACATTACGCAAGCCCGGAGAAAATCTTATTTTGAAATTGATAGAATTTATTTTTTTCACGGCTACTATTCACCGATGGCTTCCACTGCTTACTCCTAAAGAAAACAGAGATCTAATAGTTAATTATTTAAGAGCACTATCAACATAAGGCCTGATAAAAATGCATTCATTTGTTTAGCGCACGCTTTGTCGCATAGCCTTGTGCGTTAGCCAAGCTTGTGTTTGAGGCCTTAAGCCTCCTGTTAGTGATAAGTAGCATATTGCCAAAAACCATTTGGAATATTATTATTCAATTATTCATCAGCCAGATTTTATGAAACAGGTTAGATAAATTTGGGTTTTTAAATAACCTGTTTCACGGATAGAAAGATGTTTCGTGTGCCACGAACTGTGGCGTAGTGGTTTCGTCTTCACCTGTTTCATGCCTTTGGGTTCAGGCATATTTGGTTCACTTTCATCTCTGACTATGAGAGCAAATTCAAGCAGCGAATACCCCCTCACCTAAACTTCCTCAAATCAAATGCAATCCTGGAATTTTTCGTTTATGTTTTAATGATCAATTAACTAAAATAGGATGATATATATCATACCTAAATAATGTGGCACACTGAAACCTGGCGGAGACCTTTTGAAGAAATGAAAGTAGTTTTGCTAAACAGGAGTTGTAAAGGAGAGGATTGAGATTCAGTGATAGAAAGAAAGGCTGATAAAATAGATAGAAGGTGCAAAAAGCAGAATATAATTATGAGTAGTATTACTCCAAAAGGAATATGGGAAGTTTGAAGAAAAGCAGGCAAGGGGTTTATGACAAAAAAAGTTCCCAAGCT
>NZ_JBMQQG010000118.1:0-5987 GCF_057362405.1 Ginsengibacter sp. | reverse complement strand
TTTAAAAAAAGTGATCTTGTTTTAATTGATGACCATATAAATTTATTGCCGGAGAACCCTTTGCGTGGTGTGAATGATAGCGCCTTTGGAAACAGGTTTGTGGATATGAGTGCTCCTTATAATGAAAAACTTAATCTGCTGTTCACCACTTCGGCGAGTAATCTTTCAATCAATTTAAAGAAAGGAATATACGCAGCCGTTCGCGGGCCTAATCTTGAAACCCGTGCCGAATACAGGTATATAAGAAGTATTGGAGCTGACATGGTCGGGATGAGCACGGTTCCCGAAGTAATAGTCGCGAATCATATAGGTATGCACTGCGCAGCGGTGAGTGTAATCACAGATGAATGTGACCCGGACAATCTAAAGCCTGTAGACATTACTGAAATAATTAAAGTAGCGGGAGAAGCTGATAAAACACTGAGCGAATTAATCGAGGGCGTTATAACTTCCTTATGATATAACGTATAAGAGTAATCGCTAAATTACTGCTATCAGCGTTTTAAACGGCTATGGATTCTCCACCGTTTTATCCTGCGCAAGTTCGGCATCATCGGGTGTGCTTCTCATATCCCTGTCCAGCGAATAAAGAGATTCTCCCGAAGCGTTTTCGCCTCCGGCAATTTTTAATTTGTCAAGCATATTCATTACCATGGTTTCTTCTTCAGTTTGCTCTTTAACGAACCACTGCATAAAATTCCATGTTGCCCAGTCTCCCTCATCATGGCTCATTTTCACGATTTTATATATACCATTCGTATTGTCAATTTCATGGGCGAAAGTTTTTTCAAAACAGTCCTGTACATTTTTCGGATCGGCGGGCGGGGCTTCAATAGCTTCAACACTTGCTTTAGCCCCCCTTTCAATTATGTATTCCAAAATTTTCATCATGTGAGTTCGTTCTTCATTTGCATGACGAAACAGGAAGTTGGATATTCCATCATAACCTTGCACTGCCGCCCACGAACCGTATGACAAATAGATTTGTGAAGCATAGGCTTCTTTTGTCATTTGAGTATTTAATGCTGTACGCAAAGTTTCGCTTAATCGATTTGTGTTCATATAAAATGTTTTAATTTTTACCTCACAATGTTCGTACCGACAATTGAATAAATAATCATTTATTTAAAAAAATCGGGCAATAATTCTAAAATATATGCTTATTATGATGGGTAAATAAAGCCCGGAATTTATTAGATGAATGTTTCTAATCAAGAATTAAATTTCAATAGCAAACTACAAAAGCAATAACATCCATTTATAGCTGCATGACCGGTTTAGAAGTAAAATTCCAAAGCGGTTTTTAATTGAAATCTTAAATTGAAATAAGCAATGGAATGAAACTTATTTTACAGTGGAACTTTTAATCGTCATGAACCAATCTTTCCTCTTCTTACTTTTTTAATTCATCCAATATTGGTGCGCTAATCGAACTTATATCTTTATGGCGCTCGTCATTTTCCTGCTCAAAAATACTGATAGTATTTCTCCCTTTACGTAGCCAGCAACCGGGCAGATATAAAGTTTGTTGCGGGCCCGCATGCCAGTACCGTCCCAGGTTATGGCCATTCACAAAAACGATTCCTTTACCCCACGAACGCATGTCTAAAAACGCATCACCGGTTTTTATCAAATTAAATGAACCATCGTAGATCACCGGATGAGCATCAACATAATCGCTTTTAAAAGATTTCAAATCCGGTTCTGCATTCATTGGAAAGCGATACATTTTCCAATCGCCTTTTATTTCTATGGAATCGATCGTTACGGGGCTTATGATGCCTTTGAGATTGTGAACGATTTCGGCACCATAATTTATTCGACCCATGTTCTCAACCAAAATATCTAGTGTGGCATTCAGAGGTAAGTTGATGTCACAGGAATAATTATTGAAAACACGATTAAGCGTTGCAATCTTTTTTCCGTTCACATAAACGATTGCATAGTCTCTCAATCCATTAATTTCTAATTTTCCCTTTATATGTTTGTCAATTTTTTTTGAATATAAAACATATCCATAGCCCTGGTTTAACGATTCAAAAGTTTGAGGAGTATCGCTTACAACCGGAACTATTTTCTTTGTAAGATCAAAAAGATCGACGGCTTTATTTAATTCTATTGAAGGAATAGTTATTACGGGTGGATGTGCCGGCACAACGGGAATTTTATAAGAAACATATTTTTGAAACAATTCCCTTAAAGCTTTGTATTTAGGAGTCTCCCAACCCGCTTCGTTTATGGGCGCATCATAATCATAGCTGGTTATATCAGGCTGAATATTATGCTCTCCATTATAGTTAGCTCCGCTGGTGAAACCAAAATTTGTTCCGCCGTGAACCATATAAAAGCTAAATGAAACACCGGCCTTTAAATATTTTTCGCTTTGTTCGACAACTTTTTCAGTAGACACTTTTTGGAAGGGCTCGGCCCAATGATCTAACCATCCGGGGTAAAATTCCGCAACCATATACGGCCCCTTTCCATCGTGGTATTCGTTAACTACTTTCTTCAGGGCTTCAATGTTATCCTCTCCATTAGCGGTTGGTAAAGCACCTGCAATAGTACCGCCATTAAACAACCAGCTTCCATCGGACGTAAATAAGGGGACATCAAAACCTGCGTCGGTCAATTCTTGTTTAATGGCAGCACTATAAGCTTTATGGTCTTTCAAGGAAATATCTTTTCGCTGTGCTACATAAGAACCAAATTCATTTTCAGCCTGTACCATAATAATCGGCCCTCCGTGGGTAACCTGCAAATCTTTCACCTGCCCGGCCAGCTTATTTATATAGGTTTTACAGGAATCTAAAAATGGTTGGTTATAGGCACGTATTACCAATGATTTTTCTTTTTCTAACCACCATGGATACCCGCCAAATTCCCACTCAGCACATGCATAAGGTCCGGGTCGTAAGATTACCATGAGACCAACCTCTTGCGCAGTTTTCAAAAATTCCCGAATATTCCTGCTATCTGTTTTAAAATCCCAAACACCGGGCGATGTTTCGTGATAATTCCAGAAGACATACGTAGCGACCGTATTCAGCCCCATAGCCTTTATCATTTCCAACCGCTGTCTCCAGTATTCTTTAGGAACCCTGGCAAAATGCATTTCGCCGGAATGGATCTGGATCGATTTCCCATCATAGATAAAAGAACCGTCCTTTATTTCAAAAGTGTGTTTTTGCTGTGCAAAACAAAAGGAGCCCGTAAACGCAAGGACAAGTAAAATAAATAGTCTTTTCATAAATACCTGCGTAATGATCCCTGTCTAAAGAAATTCAAATGTAAAAATGACACAATATACCAAACTTAAGAAATCACCTCTGGAATTATTAACGCAAACGATTGCGCAGTTTTTTGACGCTCAAATTAATTGATGGGTTATGGCATATTATTTAAACAGTCCTAATTCTTTTATCAGGCTCGCCTCCGAATTATTAGCCACTGGTATATCAGACTGCCCATTTTCAAAAATTTGCCAACACCATTCAACTATTTTATTTGAAGGATATTTTTTTACCTCGTGTTGTAACCATTCGCTTGCTTTAGCCTTTGAAGCCAGTTTTTCCATAGCCCAGGCTGTTATTAATTCGTTGGCGGGTATAAAATTTCTAACAGTATTTTCGATCTTTGGTTTAAAATCCATTATCATTTTTAATGAATTAGACGCAAGTTGTTTTTTCCCCATCTTATTATAACATACATAACTCATCCAATCTTCTAAGCGTTCATCGATGTTGTCTGTGTAGGGTTTCCCCACTCCTAAATTCTCAGGCCATTCTTTTGCATCGCTGATGAAGGAAAGCGCTTCTTTATAATTATTTTTTTTCATTGCATTTATTGCCTGCATTAATTCAGCTTCATGATACAATTCGCGCCCGATAGTGGCGCCTTCAAAAGGAAGTATGTCTAAGCTGGATAGCAACGCAGAGCAATCTTTGTAGCGTTTATTAAGCAATAATGTTTTCGCATATAACATGCCCATAATATAATTTGCCGGATGTTTTTTATAATACGGTTCAACAACTTCGAGCGCTTTCGAATATTCCTCGTGATCCATATAAAAATCTCCAAGCAATTTATAATATCGCCATTCATCTTTGTCCAAATCGTTAGCCTTTTTAAGATCAGTCAAGGATTGATCATCTGCTATTCCTGAAAATAGTGCCGCCCTTGCTGCATAGAAAGGAGCAAACTTTGGTTCGTCCCCACACGCTGAAAAAAGTTTCCTGCTCTCATCGATACGATTCCTGCTCTTATATAATAACCCAAGGTAATATTTCGGTTTCCAGTTGTCACTTTGTTTTGATGCCCAGAGCAAAACATCTTCATCCTCCGGCCGGAAGGGAAATACAAACGCGGGTGAGAGACTGTTAGCGTTATCCAGCGATTTGGAAAAAGATTCACCTTGCTTATTCTGCAAAAAAGCTTTCCAGTAATAAGCAAGATCATTGGCAGGGCAAAGTTCCAATAACTTTTTGCTTTCTTCCATACAACCATCATCATAGTAGCCAATGGCTAATTCAAGGTAAGTCTGCACCGGCTGTTCATTCGTTATATTATTAGTAAAATGCCGTTGATTTTCTGCTGAAGAATCCCATAAATATTTTTCAAACAAAGCAAAATGGTTCAGTGGATCAAATGACAGGATTGTATCCAATACCCGGTTGGCGGCTTTCCTCTTATCTTCATAACGGTAAACAATAGCCTGAGTTTGCAATGCCGCAATGTTATAACGGTTAAAGTCTATTGCGCTGGAAGAATAGCTTAATGCCTTTTCCCAATTTTTTTGCCTGAGATAAATATTACTTAAAGCTGTATAGGCCGGGCTTCGGTATTCGATCGATAAAGTTGCCAGATCAAAGCCATCGATAGCATCAACAAAATTACCAAGCTTTTCATTTATAAGACCATAGTAGTAGTTCGCGCCTCCATCGTATGTGTTGATACTTAGCGCTCTTTTTGCAAATTGAAGTGCATCAGAATATCGCATATTCCTGTACGTTAGTTCTGCCGTTTTAACTAACGCAGGTAAGAAATTATGATCTTTTTGAACAGATGCTTTCAATTTTAGTTCCGCTTCTTCGTACATTTTTTCATCACAGAATTCTTGTCCTTGTATATATAAACCATACGAAGAATTCCAGTCGAAATCAGCAGGTGTATCCAAAGGACGGCTTAGGTCATAAGCATCCGGACTGGTTTTATAAATAAGTTTATTCACTCCCAACGATACTACAAGGTTATTGATATCAACATTTGCCTTCACCGAATCAACGAAAGTCTTTAGCGGATCAAGTTTAATTTTTTTATTGTAAATAATTTTATCTCCCTCTCTTACTTCCAGCGAATCGTCAATCTTTTGAACCGGGTTAAAATATATTTTTAACCAGTCATTTTCATATTCTATATTCAAAGCGCCGTATTCATTAGCCTCTACAAATCCACCGGTTCTTAAAACGGGGTACCAATACTCTTTCCAGGTATCTGTGCCATAAGGCGCAAAGCTTTTATGTTTAAATGGAGTGAAAGTACTTCCCTCGGCAGACTGGTTAAACAACCGCCCGGATTGCACTTCTACATATTGGCCATCCGTATCCGTTAATAATTTTTCCCAGATCATTCCCTGTTGCGATAAACCCCATATCCAGATTTTCTTCCCGGGTTTTTCATCATGCGGCGCATAACGTGCCATGCCAAAATCATCATCATGCCAGTAAGCGCCAAAAAAATCGGTATACCGCCCAAACACATGATAGGATTTGTAGCCCCCAAAATTATTATTATCGTAAAATGAAATGTTCTTTCCATTCTGTTTATTGATCGGCCAATCGCTGTACTCGCCTTCATGCCCGAGATAATGATTGCCGCGATAAATAAATTCAAGATTTCCCTTTGCTTTTAAGCCTGTGTTCATCCAATGATAATAAGGCTCTTCGAGGTTTGTATTGTTGTACCAAAAAGATTGCGTGGTAAAATACGCC
>NZ_JBMQQG010000117.1:0-19342 GCF_057362405.1 Ginsengibacter sp. | reverse complement strand
TCGCCTGATGTTTATGCAGCACTCAGCGGAACGGCCTTGTCCATTGCCGCCCCGTGCTTCCTTGCAAATGATATTGACCCGGATGGACAAACCATTACCGCAATAGCTATTGTTACCAATGTAACCCATGGTAGTTTAGCTGCCTTCGGTAATGGCAGCTTCACTTATACGCCTACTGCAGGATTCACAGGTACCGACGCTTTTCAATATCGCATGCGGGATGCTTCCAATCACTTGTCTGACCCGGTCAATGTTACTATTAATGTGGTTGAGGGCAATCGCGCTCCAATCGGCATAGATGACCAATACACCGCTGTGATCAATACTGCTCTTTCTATTGCGGCGCCGGGCTTCCTCGCCAACGACGTTGACCCCGACGGAGACGTCATCACTGCTATAGCCATTGTTTCCAATGTAACCCATGGTAGTTTAGCCGCCTTCGGCAATGGAAGTTTCACTTATACGCCCACAGCAGGCTACACCGGACCGGATGCTTTTCAATATCGCATGAGGGATGCTGTTGGTCATACCTCCGACCCGGTAAATGTTACCATTAATGTTATATCTCCGAACAGGCCTCCTGTTGCGGACGCAGGCAGTGATCAAAATGTTGATTGCGATGGCTCAGGTGGCGCCACTGTTACACTCGATGGTTCAGGCTCAAGCGATCCCGACAACGATGCGCTTACCTACACATGGCGGGAAAATGGCAGCATTATAGCAGGTCCAACCACAGAGGCGCAGGTGAAGGTTTTCCTAAGCCTTGGTATACACAATATAGAGCTGACAGTAGACGACGGTGCCGGTCATACAGCTACTGATAATGTCATAATAACGGTTGCCGATATTACACCTCCGGTGGTAACCGCCGCCTTTATACAAAAACCTGATGACCCCGAAAGGTTTACTATCAGTTGTTCAGCGAGCGATGTATGTGATCATGGCCTGACAACCTCTTCAGTTATAGCCCTGCCGGGACTGAACAATCCCGAAGTGAAATTCCAGGTGAAGAGTTCGGAAAAGCTTAAGATCGATCTCATTGGAAATAAGGTGTTGGTGCAGGCTCCGGATCCTCAATCTTTCTGGAACACCCTCCTGGCTGCGGGTGGTATTGCCGTCACAAACGGACAATATCTAACGGTAACGTATAACAGTGACGAATATTCGTTTGTATGGGGTAAAGCAGGACAGCTGAATTCTGTTGAGGGCCCGCGGGTTGTTTTGCGTTGCACCGCAACGGATGGTTCTGGCAACACGTCTGTATCAGAAGCGATTGCACCAGCAATTGTAAGCAGTGACAATCTCATCACTTCCAGCGTAACTCCCGGTGACGCAAGTGTCATCGCTGCTACCGGACAACTTGAGCAGAATTATCCGAATCCCTTTAAATATCATACCGTGATAACCTTTACTATCCCGGAAGCTGGCGCGGTGAAACTCGTGGTATATAACCACTTGGGCCAGGTGGTAAAGACGCTGGCTGATGGCGTTATGACTAAAGGAACACACACGATCACATGGGAGTCCAAAAACTTATCGGGTGGTGACTATTATTATACGATTTATACAGCCGGTTTCGTGCAGACCCGTAAGATGTTGCTTTTAAGGTGACAGGCCTTGCAAGCAATTCTGCAATTGAAAAATTTTAATTTCACGCAGCCGTTCGATGCACATGATAGCAATCGGGCGGCTGCTCAATTTTTGCCAGGAGGAGGAGCAAGGCCTGGGATATTATCTGGTTCCCTCAGCATCGGGTTCCCGGAAACTGCTTTTTATTTGGAACATAAGTTAGAGGGAACCCAAATGGTATAATATTGTCATTAACCTTGATGTCCTGCATCGGTACCCCACGACGTAACCTTCGCTGACTTTAGAGCGGAAACTATTTTGAATACTTCCGACACGCTCCCCGCCTTACATCAGGAATCCCTTATTCCACCTGGCAGGCAAAAACAATCCAAAATTAATTCCCTTGCTTATCCTTCACTAAGCAACTACTACTTCTTCTTATTGTCGTCTTTCGCATTCATTTTATCCCGCATTCCCATCATTTCCTTCGAAACCTGTTGGTCGTCCGTAAATCCCCAGTGTTCAACCATTTTATTGTCGCCGTTCAATTTTACAACGTCTACTCCTTTTTGATCGATAGCCTGCCCGGCCGCTCCCATTGACGAATCAGCAGAAGTACCTGTTACGTGAACCAATGTAAAAATATAGTCCCCCTTGGCGGCACTGGAGATCACATCAAGTTTCAGGTTCCTGATATGATTATGAAGATCCGCCAGCATGTGCAATATGCTATCCTTTCCTTTCAAGTCCATTCCATGCGGTCCATCATGGTCAACCGCATCAGCGGCAAGTAAGGTGTCTACCGGCGACATATCACCGGTTTCAATGGCGGTATATACTTTCAGATTATTCGCCATGTTTTTTTCATCCTGCGATTGTCCATTATCGTTATTGACGTTTGATGAGGGGCTGTTGCAGGAAAAAGCAATCGCAAGCATTGCTGCGCTGAAAATTAATTTTTTCATTTTATAGATTTTTGAAGATTAAGTTTTTTTCCGTGGCGCCGGTGGTAAGAAAGTACTTTTCGGAGGAAACAATTTTATGCTAAAGCTAAAAATTTTGTTTCTTAAAAAAAATATTTTTTGGGAGTACTCCCCCACTACACCCCGTTTGCCGGTAACAGCCAACATAGCATGAATACATAAGTAAAATATTTTTTCATGGTTGTTACATCATTTGATTGAGCAGTTATCTTAAATCATTAATTTGGTTTGTCCACCGCTACACTTAGTGTGCTCATATCCGTTAGTTCCGCTGTCCTTAGTTTCCGTCCCGGGCGGACAAGCGCAACTAAGGACTTACAAACTTTAAATCTATAACAAAAATTCAATTTTAATTAGCCCACATTGTTTGCCATAATAATAATCTCTGGCATTACAGGAAAATGACCCGACAAGATATTTACAGCATCGTAGCTTACCTGCGCAAACTCAGGCCCATACTAAACACTGTACCTGCCAACCAGCCTGATTCTCTGCCTCCCGGCTTTGCTTCCCTGCTATATAAAAATATGGTCGCGAACCATACCGCAGATAAAATACCATTGCCTTCTGCAGATGATAAAATAAAAACAGGCGGTTACCTGGTAAATGCAGGCCATTGTAACGGATGCCACACGCAGGTTGATCGAAAGATATTAGATTTTAAAAAAGATATGTATCTCGCAGGGGGTTCACTGTTTATACGTGATAGCTTTAGGGTAAATTCAGCAAACATAACTCCCGACAGTGCTACAGGCATCGGGGCATGGTCACAGGAAATGTTTCTGGCTAAGTTTAAAAGCCACCGCGATCCGAAAACATATTCTTATGCGCCGGGCAAGTATAACTCCATTATGCCATGGACTATTTTGAGAAACCGTACTGATGATGACCTCATAGCTATTTACACCTACCAGCGCAGCATAAGGCCTGTTAAAAACAAAGTAGACAAATGCCCGCAATAAAATCTTTGAGTCTTCCCATTTTTCCGTTCATGCAGGAGCACAAAACACGCCGTGATGTAAAATACCTTGAGGACAGTGTACATGTTTCTCCCTCATTTTACCAATGCAAATAATTTTAAAAAAATCCGATCTTTATCTAAGCTTTTTCCCGATCTTATATCAATATTCTATTTGTAACCCACCGGCTCTGTATTCTATATTTCTAAGTTCTGAATAAATCAATTATTATGAAATATATTCTACTGTCGTTTATCTTTTTACAGTTTATTTTTCAAACAAATGCACAAACCGGAATTCCGGTTCCGGAAATGACACAATCCGATAACCTGATAAATAATTTTCTTGCTATTTATGGTATACCCGGGGCTACTGTAGCCATTGCAAAAGATGGAAAGATTGTTTACATGCGGGCATTTGGTTACTCTGATATTAACCAGGCTATACCAACACAACCGTATAATTTATTCAGAATAGCGAGTTTATCAAAGCAAATAACGTCCGTTACCATAATGAGATTAATGCAGCAGGGAAGAATTGCTATGTCGGATAAAGTATTTGGCCCGGGAGGAATTTTAGAAAATCATTCTGTATTTTCCACAGCCAATATTAAAGACAACCGGATTTATAATATAACGGTACAAAACCTGCTGGAACATGAAGCCGGATGGAACAGGGACCTGAATTGTAACCCTAACCCAACCACACCTTATCCATTTTTTATTTCCGGTTGCGATCCTATTTCTTTTCCGCTTCGTGTAACCATGCTCGAGGGTACCAGCAATCCTGTACATAAAGACGACCTTGTAAAATTTTTGCTGGAGAAAGGATTGGATATTGATCCGGGCACGGCATATAATTATTCCAATATAGGTTATTTGGTTTTAGGAGATATTATAGAAAAAATTACGGGTATGCCATACGGTGAGTATGTAAGAGACAGCATATTTGCACCACTGGGTATTTTTGATATCCGCCTGGGGAAAAATCTACTGGCAGACAAGCAGGAAAGAGAGGGAGAGTATATCGGTAATGGTTACACGACATTATCCTGCTATGGTAATAACACTAATGTTCCCTGGGAATATGGAGGGTTCAGCGTAGAAGCGATGGATGCTCATGGTGGATGGATTGCTTCCAGCAGAGATATGCTTAAACTACTGACTGCAGTTGATGGCTTTTCGACTAAGCCGGATATTCTGTCGCCGGCTACTATCGCGGTGATGACAGCGCCTTCGGCTAATAATCAATATTATGCGAAGGGGTGGGCAGTAAATCAATATAACAACTGGTGGCATACGGGGTCTTTAGACGGAACCGCAAGTGAGCAGGTACGTGCAAGTAATGGCTTTACGTGGATCATTATTTGCAACAAAAGAAATATTACAAATGCAAATTTCTGGGCAGACCTTGATAATCTAGGATGGAATTGTATTGCTGCTACTTCTACCTGGCCTTCATGGGATCTTATGGAATCTCCAACGGTGAATGCCGGCAACATCGCTTTCAGTAATGTTACCCCCAATTCTGTAACGGTTAACTGGACAAATGGAAATGGAGACAACCGTTTGTTGCTGGTAAGTCCTGATGCCAAAATAAATGGTTTCCCGCTTGATGGTACTGATTATACTGCCAATACAGTTTTCGGATCCGGGGCCTCATTAGGTTCAAATAATTATGCTGTGTATAATGGCACAGGCAACAGCGTTACTGTAACTGGGCTTACTAGCGGTAAAACATATTTCTTTCGTGTAGTGGAATACAATAAAAACAGCGTTACCGGAAATAATGCGCTGTATCTTCTTGGTGATAATCCGGAATCGAGCGTTGCAACTGCAGGAGCTTTACCCATAACTATAACCTATTTTAAAGGCAGTAAATTAAACAATTCAAAAACAAAATTAGACTGGCAAACAGCGCAGGAAATTAACAGTGCCTTCTTTGAAATTCAAAGGAGCACTGATGGTACTTCTTTTGGATCTGTAGGCAAGGTGAGTTCAAAAGGAAACTCGCAATCAAATATCAATTATTCATTTGTTGATGATGCACCTATGGCCACTAATAATTATTATCGCTTAAAAGAGGTAGATAAAGATGGTAAATCCAATTACAGCAATATCGTTTTATTGGATTTCAGTACCACAGGAAACCAGTTTAAAATAATTACTTACACTGGCAGAAATTATTTCACCGTGCTTAAAAATGATAATATTGATTTTACAAAAGCCATTATAATAGTAAGAAATACTACAGGACAAACTTTAATAAAGCAGGCGCTTGCAAATTCAAGTTCCCAAATAATAGATGCTTCAAATTTAGCTAATGGTATTTATTTCACTACCATATTAGATGGCAAAAATGCATATACGGAAAAGATTGTTATACATTGATAATGCAAAGTAAATTGCGGGTGAATAAAATAAAATTCATGTAAAACAAAAGCCGATTTTGGTAATCGGAACGTCCCTTTACATGAAGCAAACGTCCGTGGCTCTATAGATAGCTGTGGACTTGCGAAAGAGACGGAATACTAACGGAGGTTGAGCTACACTTCTTTAACTGATATCATTGGACTTGTGGATATATCCTTCCGGTAGATAAATTCCCTTTTTCGGACAATTTTAGCACCTGTTCGTCCTTACCCGTGGAATCCTTTTTTACGAAATACATACGTTTATACAATCAAAATAAATGCAACTTTACTATGAGTCCCTATTCAGAAGTAAAAGCGATTCCAAGCTGCCTTTATGAAACTTACAACCGTAAGGATTTAGAAAAATCATTCAATGATTTTATTGCAACAGATCTCATCAACGACCAATTCATGCAACAATTCGAAAGTAGTACCGCATCGGTTCCCAACTAATTTTATTTAAAACTAAAATTCTATCTACATGACAAACAAACAATTTTTTATTCAAACCTGGCAAAATGAAATGATCCATACTTTGAGTGCCATCAACGGACTACCAACTGATATGTCAAAGTTCTCCTACCGTTGTCATGAAAAGACGCGGACTGCCGCAGCCTTGCTTAGCCACTTTCTTGGTCATGCCGAAGAGATGAACAACGCCGTGGACACTTTTATTATAGATGAAAAATCTGCGGTACGAGAATTTGCAAACAAAGAGAGTATTGCTGCGTGGTTTGAAATGAATGCTACAGCGCTTGCACAAAAGCTGGAGATGATTGATGATAAAACCTGGGAAGAACAAATCGTCGATTTCCAGGCCGACGGTCACAGCATTTTTGCCTACCCGATGATGAACATGTTTTGGATGATATTATTTGAAATGATCCACCACCGGGGGCAACTCAGCACTTACTATCGCCTTATGGGTGTTCGCAATCCCGGCATTTACGGCCCGACAGCAGAAGATGTGGAAGAAATGATGGCCGTAAACTAACGCAATATATTTTAAACCATAAAAATTAAAACAATGCCATTTGCAATTATTCAAAACGAAGTGAAAGACTTCAACGAGTGGAAAAAAATTTTTGATGCCGATCAGCCCGCAGTTAACGCAGCAGGAGCCAAACTTCTTGGGATCTATAGGGAGATTGATAATCCAAATAAGGTAACCATGATTTATGAAGCGCCCGATGTGGCCATATATGATCAGTTAATGAGTGACCCTGAACGCCAGGCTCAAATACAACAAGCCGGGGTAGTTGGCATGCCGACAGCAACATTTCTTAATAAGGTAGAATAACACTATCACTTCATGCGGGCGGTTGAAGTCATCTGCTCAATCGCCAATATGCTTATTTTGATCACCACAAAAAACAATTGATATGACAAACAAAGAAGTAGTCACCGGTTTCTTCAAAGCCTTGGACAATAACGATTTGGCAACAGCAAAAAAACTGCTTGGGCCCAGCCACCATATCTATTCTTCCATGAGTCCCGAGCCTGCAAATGCCGAACAGCACATCGCCATCCATACTATGTTTACTGAAGGCTTTAGCAATGGGCGACATGAGTGGGCTGATATCCTGGAGGATGGTAACAAGGTTGTGGCACGGGGCATTTGGAGCGGCGTGCATACTGGCACCTTTAACGGAATTGCTTCAACAAGCAAAAAGGTACACCTCACTTTTATCACGATTTGCGAGGTTGAAAATAATGAAATAAAAAATCAATGGGTGGAGATGGATAGCATGTCTTTGATGATGCAGCTGGGAGCGGTGCCTGAACCAGCCCATGGATAATTCTTCATATTACGATAGTGATAGTCCTCAACTCTGAGAACTATTTTATGATGCAAGCCGATTTGAGAAACAACAGGGATGCTGAAAACTGTATAGAGTAAGCATAAAACATTAAATAAATAGAAATGCCAACGATTGTTGCACGCCACAAAGTAGGAAACTTTGATACATGGCTAAAAGGTCACCAGGACAGGGTTGACCTGTTTTCAAAATTTGCATCCGGATTCCAGACTTTCCAGGATACCGATGACCCCAATTCAGTGGTTATGGTAATTGAAGTTTTTGACATGGAAGCTATGCAGGCTTTAATGACTGATAGAGAGACAATGGAAAAAGTTGCTATACAAAAACACACCGTTATAGAACCCGTTGTAGTCTCCATGCGTGTAGATGTTTAGGAATACCTTATACCCAGGCAGCGAGCAGAAATAATGAAATCTCATTCAAATAAACTCAAATAAAAATTTACAAAAATGCCAACAGTTATTTTACGCCACAAAGTGGGAGACTTTGATACATGGCTCAAAGGTCACCAGGACAGAGTCGATCTATTTTCGAAATTCGGACCGGGATTTAAAACTTTCCGGGACGTTGACGATCCAAACTCGATTGTAATCGTTGCCGAAGTGAACGATCTCGAAGGTATGCAGGCTACCTTGGCCGATCCCGGAGTAATGCAGGATGTTGCCGTCAACAAACACAAGGTCATACTGCCCGTTATCGTTTCAATGCCGGTAGCTGTATAATAAAGCTTTTAAAATTATCGAAAGATAAAGCCGATGATTCATTGGCTTTATCTTTTCCTCAATCGAGCGCTAGAAATAAGCTGCTGCTATCATAATAGTAAAATGACTGGAATCATTAAACCAATCCCGTTTTGCCGGCAATTATAGAAAACGAGGATAAACCGGTACGATCATGTAAATTACTATCGGCATTTTAACTTACAACTGATACAACATGAGAAAATCTACTATTATTACTTTTTTGCTTTTGGTTTTAATAGCCTTATTCGTATTTAAGGTCATTCCATTACCCCCTTTCATTCCTGTTTGGATTGCGTGGGTGACTCTTGTTATTTTAGCAATAGTGGTACTGAATGACCTGGCAGGTAATCCCATTCCTTTTTTCAGATGGTCTTTCTTACGAATGTTATTTGGTATAAAGACGCTGCTCACCAAATGGCAGGTGGGCGACGGCCGTGAAGCGAAAGTGGAAGCGGTGGTTTTGAAGAAGGCAGTCAATGGAGATCCTGCATCAGTCATCCGCGTAATTGATAATTTTGCACACCATGATGCCATGCTTATTAATGTGGGCGACGAAAAAGGCCCGATCCTCGATGCTGCCCTGGAGCGGACCCAACCTAAAAAGGTCCTGGAACTCGGCACCTATGTGGGCTATAGCGCTACACGGATCGCACAAAAGTTACGGCCCGGAGCCCATTTGTATTCTGTAGAATTTAGTGAAGCGAATGCGGCCATTGCCAGGAAAATAATCGAACACGGAGGATTGTCAGACATGGTAACGATAGTGAATGGCACAATCAGCGATGGAGGAAAAACCATTGATGTGCTGGAGAATGAATATGGATTTACGGAAGGTTCGCTTGACTTCGTGTTTATCGACCATGATAAAGTATTTTATTTGCCGGACCTCAAGTTGATTATGAAGAGAGGCTGGCTGCATAGTGGAAGCGTGGTTGTAGCAGACAATATAAAGTTTCCCGGTGCACCTGATTACCTGGCATATATGGAAGAGCAGGAAAATAAACTCTGGAAGAGCCGGTCGCATAAAGCGCACGTGGAGTATCAATCAGTGATTCCTGATATTGTGTTGGAGTCGGAGTATATTGGTTAACATTTTTATGAGACATGTCTACTCAAGATATCCCGGAGATATTCGGTAAGGCACGTCTTGCCCATAAACCTCAAGCTAAAACAATAAAAGTATTCGTATGACTCAAACGACCAATCAACGGATGACGGTCGGGTTTGAAGGTGACTTCGTCATTTTTATTATCGGCATGAGAATAAATCGTTTTTGGAAAGTCAACAAATGGTAACCCGTCGTGTTGGCTATGCCTAAGATGCTGAAAGAACTTTCTGAAAAGCCGGAAAGCGGCTTTCTTGGATACAGGAGTTCGGACGGAACGTTTTTGCAATACTGGAGATCTTATGAACGTCTTGAAGCATACGCGAAAGACAGGGATGGCCTTCACTATCCTGCGTGGAAAGCCTTTAATACGAAAATTAAAAGTAATGGAGATGTTGGCATCTGCCATGAAACTTATAAGATAAAGGCAGGTGATTATGAGTGTATCTGTAATAACATTCCTCTGTTTGGCCTGGGGAAAAAAGGTGAACTGGTACCTGCGGTTGACAGAAAAGAGTTAGCCGGGCAAAGAATTTCCGTCATTAGATAAATCGCAGTTGAAATAACCCCGGCTATCATTTGTGTGCTCCAACTGAAAGTTGCGCTGTCCCGGGTTTTGTAACCACTACTGTCTTGTAAAAGTATTCCATTTATAAGAAAGGAGATCGTTTGACCCCACACTGGCGCCTGTATATCTCTTGCCGGAACCACAAATGTTAGCGTAAGTTTTGTAGCAGAGATTTAAGCGAAAAAGATTAGAACACCCACGAAGACTAAGTTGCCGCGAAATTAAAACTATATCTTAAGGTGGCTATATTAGTGTAACTTACCTATAGACTATTTTTTCAAATTAGATCTGTTGCTTAATAAAACTTCATCATGGAAAAACGAACTTTTGCCAATCCTGCCATTAACGACTCTGCTACGTTTATTAAAACTTCCGCAGAAACAAATGGCGAATACACTCTTATTGAAATAGATTTAGGTAAAAGCGATGGACCACCTTTGCATTACCATAACGCATTCTCTGAAAAATTTCACGTAAAGGAAGGTACATTATACGTGCAAGTAGGCAAGGACAAAAAAATTCTAAATGTTGGCGAATCTGTAATTGTTCCTGCAGGCACACCTCATCGATTCTATAATGAAACGAACGATAAAGTGAAATTTCATATTACCTTAAAGCCCGGGCATACCGGTATGGAAAATTTCATCAAAATTTTCTATGGTCTTGCAGCTGACGGTCTTACTGACAAAAAAGGAAAACCAAAAAAATTTGCCCACCTTGCGGTGGCGTTAATAATCTCAGATTCGAACGCTCCGGGATGGATGTCACTGCTTTCGCCTGTTATTAGAGCTAAAGCCCGGCGGGCTAAAAAGGACGGAACAGAAAAATGGTTGCTAGATAAATATTGTTCATGACAAATTTCCTCTTCGAAGGGAAATAACCTCTCTCCCTGCGTCTACCTCACACTGACGCCAATATTAAGGAAATAATATGTTGGCTGGTTTATTGACAAATTAACAGTTCTGTTCAAGTTTATTCTATTTCTTAAAAAGCATGTGTAACAAACCATTTAGCAATTGCTTGCCACCAGGCTTGATTTTGAAATGCCCAACACAAATGGTTAATAATAAGAACAATCGTAATGGTTAAAAATGGCTTAAAATTATTACGTTTTCTAATGTCATTCAGAAGAAAAAGCACTGCTAAAGCTTCTGAAATATAATAGACGATACTTACTGCAATTGGGAAGGGAATTCCTCCAAATATTATTAAGGCCCGGCCAACACCAGGGCCGATCATCAAAAGAGAGGTAGCTATCATGTATCGCATATGCACGGCAGAATCTTTTCTATTTATCATAGCCAATGCAAAGAACAACCCGAAAATAAAAATTGTGGGGATATCAAGTGAGAGTTGACCTAAAACACTTTCCAGCGGTCTGTTCTTTATTTCACGTAAATAAACCATTCTTGTTACTAAAAATATGGAATAGCAAACCAAGGGGGCTAATACATAGCCAAGTTTTCCGATATTTCGATGAATGTTTCTCTTATTGTACCTGATTAGTAACGGTTGAATGATTAACATAAGAAACCAGCTCATCAGCATGAACCCGTGAAAGTGCTGCTCCCATTGAAAACCTTTAAATTGAGGGAAGTGAACAATATAGGTCTTGTCAAAGCCAATGATGGCACAAACCCAAATGGCAATAAATAGAAATACAATATTGTTTTGCATGGTATTCTCCTTCTGATTTGTTATCATAATATAAATTGTTAGTGATGAATTGTATGTTTATTTATAATGCTAAAGTCATTTCCAGTGGCTTCTCAAAAAACGAGGTATACGCCAGAAAACGTCAGGTATTGGTGCCGGTGGGATGTTTTACAACCGTTAGCCTGCAGCAGCAGTTTGGTTTTGTTTTTATTGATGAATTAAAAAAAAATAGCCGGGATTTATTCGTCTGGCCCCAACTACCGGAGACAGGTGCACCTGGCTGATGTTTCATTATTGCGTCGGTCCTACTGCAATTTTTTGGTTCATATTTGTACAAAACTTTTTTTAAGAAAGCCGCAACCGTAACACTAATTGGTTCGCCTCTCTTTAAAGCTTCCTGCCTTTCCGGTCATTTATCAAAATGCCTAATGATTGGGATGGGGAGCTTTATAAATTATCGTAATATCATTTGGCTTGCCAATAATACAAAAATCCTCTTTAGAATCCAAGAAGTTACCTCGCAGTTATTCTCCCCTTATTTATTGAATGCCTTGTATTGCACGCCGACTGTGATAGACCTGCTTTCATTTCATATACCGCACTCTTGTACCTTCATATCTATCAGTATTAAATTCACGTCACACCTTGGCCAACATTGAGGCTGAATAAAAACTGTGAAAAATTATTTCATTTCAACTATTTCTTGACAGCACGCTCACTTTGTCATTTCCTTCATTTCTTTTGCGGTCATACTACTTCCATCGTGGCTGTAGCCCGGAGGTCCAAAAATATATTTGAGCTTAAGCCTGAAAGGTAGATCTCGTTTTGTATCCCTTATAATAGACCGGTATTCTTTAAAGATGATATCCGCATAATTTTTATACTCGATGTTCTTTACCGTTCCAAAGTCAACGGGTTCATTCGGATCTTCGGGAACAAAGGTTCCGAAAATTTTATCCCAGATAATGAGAAACATTCCGTAATTCTTATCGAGATACTTTACATTCCTCCCATGATGAACACGATGATGCGAGGGAGTGGTAAAAATATACTCGAGCGGTCCGAGCTTATTGATCGTGCGTGTATGAACAAATGTGCCCCATCCCTGCGCAAAAACGTAAACAAGCACAACATCGAGTGGCCTGAATCCCACGTAGGCCAATGGGATAAAGAAGAAAAATTTTTCGACAGGTTCAAAGACGGCAGAACGCAGGCCAACGGAAAAATTAAATTCTTTAGATGAATGATGATGGATATGCCCAGCCCATAAAAAACGAACCTTGTGATCCATCATATGCATAAACCAATAGGTGAAATCTTCGGCAAGCAGCAACACAATCCAATACAGAACCAGGTGGCCTCTAAAGGCATCGCTTATATGCCACCCATGTATATAAAAAACTGCGAGCAGAAAAAGCCCTGCCGCCCTGGTAAGTGTATCGGTCAGTACATAACAAAGTCCCAGGAATAGGTTAGCTTTTGTGTCTTTTGAATTGTAATAATGTTTATGATAGCGTACGCTGACATAAATTTCAAGTAACACCAGTATAAGTGTAACGGGTGTGTTGAAGAGCATCGCGAGCTGGTCAGTGAATGCACCTGTCATGGTATGTCGTAGGGTTGACTATCTATGTGAATAATTAAAAGTCCTCACAAAATAAAATCAAATCGTTGAAATAATTTATAATAAATAGCGAAACTGACACGACGGTGCGATCGACCCTTGCTACACTTGGTCTGACCCAAACCGCTAGCTGCGCTGTCCAGAGTTTCTGCCGGCGGGTAGGTGCAACACAGAACTTACAAACATTGAAGCCACCCTCCTCGCGGATGTTGCTCCGATAATTACTAACCCCTAATTTACATGCAACGAAACTTTTGTATTATTTGTATTGCCGGCCTTTATGGCTTTTTTCTGCGCCACGTTTATGCCTGACGGTTATATAAATGTATACATATGATTAGCATTATTATTTTATATAATTTATATTAAAACCGGGTTATATATTATTGAAATAAAAATTCGAAATAGGGCGGAATTCATGTTACATTAGTATTAACTATAATAATTCCCCCAACAAATTGAAATCAAAAATACTTGTTATAGATGATTCTACTGACTTACTCGAAATATTTTCAATGATTCTTATAATGCACGGATTTGATGTAGCCACTACAGACAAGGCTGACAATATTGACGAACTCCTCAATACTTTCGTTCCTGACTTATTATTATTGGATGTGCGGCTGCGAGATAATAACGGTATGGACCTTTGTAAAAGAATAAATGAAAAATACAACAGACACCCACCCGTTATTTTGATATCCGCCAGCCCTGAACTACTAAAAAACTACAAAGAGTATTTAGCCTTTGATGTTATTGAAAAACCATTTGACATAAAAACTGTCACTGAAAAAATTAATGCAGCCTTAGGTCAATCTCAGTTTGGGGAAATAGTTTAGGGTTGTAGAGCCACTATCAACTCTATATTTCGTTACGTCTCTAACGAAGTAACCCGGTAAATTATAATTCCGCAGTCCCCCGTCCATTTATTTTTTCCCGCAAATAAGTTGGTGCATTAATTGTAAGGTTTGCTTAAAGTAACTAATGAGGCATTTTAAATAAAGTAAAACTATGCCGGGCTTTCAGTTTTTTACGTCACTACCTGTAGCTAAAAAAAGTGTAGCTGCAGGTATAACATTGCGTTCAAATTTATTTATGCTTTGCCAACTAAAGTATAGGCACTATACCATCTTTACTATATGAACGAACAACCAGGTGATACTACAGGACGATTGTCAGCCATCATTCAATCTTCGTTTGATGCTATAATAAGTAATACTACAGATGGGATTATTACAAGCTGGAACGAAGCCGCGGAACGGATCTACGGCTATACTTCCGCTGAAACAGTTGGCAAAAATATTTCGCTCATCATTCCGCCCGGGCTATGCGACGACGAAAAGGAAATTACAAAGAGAGTAAGAAATGGCGAAGTTATAGGGCATTATGAAACCGTGCGCCTAAACAAAAATGGGGATAAGATTCCTGTGACACTCACGGTTTCCCCAATAAAAGATACAGCCGGGAATATTATTGGCATTTCAAAAATATCGAGGGATATTTCTGATGAGAAGTTTTCAGAACAAAAGCAAGCGATGCTGGCGGCGATAGTAAGCTCGTCTGACGATGCTATAATAAGTAAAACACTTAATGGCATTATAACGAGTTGGAACGAAGCGGCGCATACAATGTTTGGCTATACTGAAGCCGAGGCTGTGGGCAGGCATATCTCTCTCATTATACCAAAGAACAGGATACACGAAGAAAAAGTAATAATTGAAAACATCCGTAAAGGTATGAAGGTAGACCACTTCGAAACTGTGAGAGTTGGCAAGCACGGAAAGCAGATAAATATCTCTTTAACCGTTTCGCCAATAAGAAACAAAAGAGGAGAAATTATTGGGGCCTCTAAGGTTGCGAGAGATATAACCGAAAAAATGGGAGTAGAAAAACAACGACTTTTATATATCGAAAAGTTACAGGCGCTCAATAACTACAGGGACGAATTTATGGCAATGGCCAGCCACGAATTAAAGACTCCGCTTACCATAATAAAAGCCAGTATGGATGCTCTCTTGCTACAAATGACCGAACAGGATCCCCGGGTTAACTTTGTACATAAAGCGATAAAACACATCCATAAATTAGGCAGACTTACGAATGATTTACTAGACATTTCAAAAATACAGGCTGGCAAGCTGGAATTAAATACAGAAGATTACGATATGAATATTTTATTAAAAGAAATAATTCAAGGCATTCAATCTACCACCCCTCTTCATATAATTTTTGATGAAACTAAAAACAAGTTACCCGCACATGGCGATGTCGAGAGGATGGGCCTTGTTATTGCAAATCTCCTTAGTAATGCAATAAAATATTCTCCCAATTCAAGTGAAATTTTTGTGGATACGTTAAAAGAAAATGGTACTATAACCGTAAGCATACGAGATAACGGCATCGGTATTCCTCAGGAGGATATTCCCTATATCTTCGGGCGTTTTTACCGGGTAAGTGGCATTTCATCCACCTATTCAGGATCGGGCATTGGCTTATATATATCTTCAGAAATAATTAACCGGCATGGAGGAAAGATATGGGCAGAGAGTGAAATAAATAAAGGTTCTACCTTTTATTTTTCTATTCCAGCCTTATGATTCCATCTGGTTTGTCGTCGGGATGAACCAGTTTTAAATACTTTGTAAATAAGCTGCCGAACAACACATGAGTGAAATCGATAAATAAATCTAATGCGTGTAGCCCGGACAGTTAGCCAGGCTACTTAAACGCATGAAACCATTAATTACTATAGTTGCTGAATAGCTTTTTTTGTACTGTGTGCACTGGATTCAACTGCGCCAGCGGCATCGGCAAAATGTTCTTTTGCCTCATCTTTATAATCTTTAAATACCCTCTTCAATCTCTTCCTCGTTTTTTTTCCGCTTTGTGGGGCAAATAATATTCCTATTGTAAGGCCAGCTAAAAAACTCTTTATTACTTTCATCAGTTTAAATTTTAGGTGCGTTTTAAATCTTAACAGTTATACTGTATCCTGACTAATAACCATGCCAAAAGGCGTGTCCACTTTAAGCCAAAGTGTTAAACACCTATTCTAAAGAAATGATAACAGAAAAAATTATGTTCTCTATTTTCTACCCAAATAATGCCCGATCATTTATATCGATAGATTGGAATTATTACCTCATCATTTACAAATCCATACACTCGCTGATCCGGGTGCCGCATAGAACTCACCCCAGCCTTCATCATTTATCGTAACCTTTGCAGCATGTTTTTCCAGGAAATCTATAAATATTTTACCGGCAAATTTTTTACCTATTTCCATATTCTTACGCCCCTCATCGCTGTTAGAGAGTAGCACCGCACAACCGGAACCCGGGTTTTCGTCCGTTCCTTCCCGCGTCCAGCCGACACAGTTAGCATAATCAAAGTAATCTCTTTGTGTTCCGTAAGAATACTTACTTCTCGCTTCCAGCAGCTTTTCCATATTTTCACAAGTATCTAAAAAGATTTCCTGTTCCGATCCGTCTTTTCCTTTGCCTTTATAATGGCCGCCATACATATCCGGGTAAAAAATACACGGATAGCCGCCCTCCCTTAATAAGATAAGCGCATAGGCCAATGGCTTAAACCAGTGTTCAACCGGCGCTTCCAGGGCCTGCAAAGGCTGAGTATCGTGGTTATCAACAACTGTTACCGCCAGTAAGGGCTTTACGGCTACCAGTGTTTCATTGAAGATTGTAGTGAGGTCATATTCTTTCCCCTGGCGGGAGGCAATATGAAAATTACGCTGAAGCGAAGAATCAAACAGCGACATTTTTCCTTCTGTTGCCTCTATATACTTTAATAGCAAGGGCAATTCTCCCGGCGCCCAGTATTCACCCACCGCAAATAAATCGGGTTTAATATTTCTTAAGTGATACAGCCATTCGCTGTAAAATTTTGGTGTGATATGTTTTACAGCATCAAGGCGTACCCCATCAAAGCCAACTTCCTTCATGTACCATTCGCCCCACCTTTTTAATTCATCTCTCACAGCAGGGTTTCTAAACTCAACATCATTATACATCAGGTAATCGTAATTGCCTTTTTCCGAATCAATCATTTCTTCCCAATCATCGCCATAATCATTTATTATGCTGAAGATGGCCGTTTCTTTTAAATCAGCGGCATAGTCAACGCCGGAGAAACACTTAAAATCCCAGATAAATTGAGAGTATTTACCTGCACGGCCGGGGAAAGTAAATTTTGTGAAAGCATCAATTTCAAATGGCTCACTTATAAATTTTTTACGATCTTCCGGGTCTACACGCTTTACCGTTACCCGTTCGGTTTCATCGGCGCCTGCCTTATGGTTAAGCACAATGTCGGCAAATACCAATATTCCTTTTTCATGTAATTTTTCAATGGCGGCTTTGTATTGCTCCTTCGTTCCGAACTTCGTTCTAACGGTACCCTTCTGGTCAAACTCGCCAAGGTCATAAATGTCATAAGCATCATAGCCATTTGATACCGAACCTGCCGACGACTTATAGGCCGGCGGAAGCCACAGCGCATTGATGCCTAAAGATGAAAGCTTTTCCGCCTTTGCTGCAGCTTCGTTCCAGAGCTCGCCGTTATCTTCATTATACCAATGAAAAAATTGCATCATTGTACCGTTAATCATAAAATGTTTTAAAATTTAAATAGATTTATTTGCGCACCGTGGTTTGATATTATGTGTTATAATATGAGAGGGTTACAAGGTTTTACAAAATTACATGCCGTCATGCACGGCTTACCAGCTTTATAACAATGCATATAACAGCTATCACCAGTAGAGTATGGATAATGCCGCCGATGAAGAAACCTCCGGGGAAGGTGATAGCCCCGGTAATAATAAAAATAGCCGCGATAAGGTAAAGAAGGTTGCCATGATATAAAGTTTATGACATACTATATAAAAGTTTGCCAAATAAATTGAAGCTAAAAACCAGCCCTTTTTGAAAAAGAAGAAGAAGGTAGTTTATATTATTGCCGGATATGAGAAATTAAATACACATTATGTTTTACTCAGGGAAATTTTGAGACAGTATGCATCAGGGCCTTACCACAGTTTGCCAATACATTATATAAACGCAGCATCTTGGCACCGCAAAAAAAAACTGGTAGTAAAATTGTATGACTCTGCAGGAATATAATTTCAAATAAAATAAACAAATTTATTATGGCTAACGAAAAACAAAAAACACCTGCTAACGCCGGTAAAGGCGCTGATGATTCAAGACTGCTTGAATTTTTTACTGATGAAATAAAAGACATTTATTGGGCAGAAAAACACATAACCAAGGCGCTCCCTAAAATGCAAAAAGCCGCCACTTCTCCCGAACTGCAAAAAGGTTTTGCAGACCATTTAAAAGAAACGGAGGGTCACGTTACCCGGCTGGAAGAAGTTTTCAGCCTGCTGAATAAAAAGCCCGTTGCAAAAAAATGCGATGCCATGGAAGGCATCTTAAAAGAAGGTGACAGCATTGTAGAAGAAACTGAAAAAGGAAGTGCCACCAGGGATGTAGGATTAATTCTTGCCGCCCAGAAGGTGGAACATTACGAAATTTCAACCTACGGTGGCCTTACACAGTTGGCGAAAACTTTAGGCAGAGACGACATAGCCGACTTATTGTATGCTACCCTTCAGGAAGAAAAGGCGGCCGATGAAAAACTCACTACCGTTGCTGAAAAAAGTGTTAATTATGAAGCAGCGGCAGAAATGGCGTAAAAGCCATCTTATAGTTCCTGAAAAAGGCCACCCCTTAAGGTGGCTTTTTTAATGCAGTGGAAACTATACCTTATGTGTAAAAGAATGCTCTTGCGTATTGCGGAGTCGACAAAATTATATCTGTCAACACGAAAATACCCGTCTCTCTGGGGGGTGCTCACCCGACATTTTAGTATCATAATT